>JBBSHC010000627.1:0-3059 GCA_038253425.1 Leptolyngbyales cyanobacterium
GTGCGATCGTGGTCGCAGCAGGTCAAGATAACGGCTTCTATAGCTCAACGCAAAATCGTGCCTTTCCAGCCATTATCAAACCAGTCGATCCTGTTACTCCAATTGATCCAGTTAGACCTTTTGATTCAGTTAATCCAACCAACAGCGGTACTGGCGGCTTTAACGTAAGTCAAGAAACTGCTCAAAACGTACAGCGGCAGGCAAACAATGCCATTCAAACGACCTGCACCAATTCAACAACGATCGCTGCTGCGCCCAGTACAACAACGTCGGGAATCGAAACTCGATCGCCCAGAGCCACTACTACATCTACCACCACTGCCAGTAATCCCTGTGCTTCAGCCGCATCAGACGACGCGCAGATTCTCAAGATCCTGGGAGAGTGATGCTCTGAGTACTGATCTTCAGCATGGGTTAGAGAGACAACATGAAGCAACAATGGCTTGGGTTAGGGGCAATTCCTTTGCTGGTTGCGATCGCTCTACCGCTGCAAGTAAGCGCTCAGAGTGAGTCAGCCACTTCTAAGCGAGAGCCTTCCGAACGTGTAGACCCTAACGCTGCCGATCGCTGGATGCAGCAGGGCAACCAGGCATACCAGGCAAGGCAGTTTGAAGCAGCGGTAAAAGACTGGCAGCAGGCTCACACAGCCTATCAGCAACAACAGAACCGTGCAGGCGAAGCGATCGCGCTGGCAAACCTGGGTGCTGTTTATGTCACTTTAGAGCGTTACCGGGCGGCGATCGCAGCGTTAGAAGCTTTTTTGTCGCTGGCTCATTCCTTGAACCAGCATCAGGTTGAAGCCCAAGCGCTCGGTAATCTGGGCATTGCCTACAAAGAGCTTGGCAACTACGACCAGGCACTACGATCGCACAGACAAGCAGGCAAGCTGATGCGAGAACTGGGCGATCGTGCAGGTTTGGGGCAAATCTTAGTCAATCTGGGCAATGTTTTTGAAGCCCTCGGCGACTATGACAACGCCATCATCGCCTATCAGCAGAGCTTGACCATTGCTCGACAGCGGGGCGATCGAGTGGGAGAAGGCGTGGCTCAAGGAAATTTGGGCGGCGTCTATGCCAACCTCGGTCAGTATGAACAAGCGATCGCCGCGCAGACCAGCAGTTTAGCGATCGCCAAAGCGACGGGTAATCAAGAAGGTCAGGCAAGTGCACTGATCAACCTGGGCACCTACCACGAGCGTACCAACCCCAGGCAGGCGATCGATTACTACAACGAAAGTTTGGCGATCGCGCAGCAGATCAATAACCGCCAACGAGCAGCGGAAGCCCTGGGTAGCTTGGGGTTGGCATACGAAGAATTAAAGGAGTATCCCAAAGCAATTGCTGACTACGAGCAAAGTTTAGCGATCGCACGGCAGCTTAACGCCCCCCAACTCGAAGGCTTGACACTCAATAACCTGGGTCATGCTCTTTTTGGTGCTGGCAAATTAGCAGCAGCCGAACAGCGCCTGCGGGAAGCGATTCAGTTACTCGATGCCCTTCGTCCCGGACTCAACGACACCTATAAAGCCTCCGTTTTTGACACGCAAGTCTACACCTACAACTTGCTCCAGCAGATCCTGATTGCTGCCAAACAACCCGAAGCCGCTCTTGAACTGGCTGAACACGGTCGGGCACGTGCGTTTGTGGAACTGTTGGCAAGGCGCTTGCTGGGAGGGCGTGGAGCAGAGGAGGCAGGGAAGCAGAGGGAGGCAGAGGAAGCGGGGAGAGAGGGGAAGGCAGGGAGAGAAGGGAAGCAGGGGAAGCAACTAGCCACGTATAACTCACAGGTGGCTGTGCAGCCAATTTCGATCGCTGCTATCAAACAAGTGGCGCAGCAGCAAAATGCCACTCTCGTTGAGTATGCGATCGTGCCAGATGATGATTTTAAGGCACAGGGAAAGCAGCGTGCGAAAGAGTCGGAACTACTCATCTGGGTAGTGCAGCCCAGCGGTAGGGTAGACTTTCGTCACGTTGATCTCAAACCGTTGTGGCAGCATGGCGGCAGCCTGGAGACCCTTGTTCGCATTGCACGTTGCCTGACTCCAGGAGACGACTGTAAGGCACTGGCACAGTCCAACCGTGGGCTAGGAGTAGTCAGCGCTGCCGACCCCAAGCCAGGTTCAGTTGATCATACAAGCGATCGCACCGAGCGTCGTCTCAAGCAGCCCGGTTTACAAAAACTGCATCAGCTTCTCATCGCACCGATCGCCGATCTTTTGCCACCTCATCCCAGCGATCGAGTGATTTTTATCCCTCAAGAAGCGCTCTTTTTGGTGCCCTTTGCCGCACTTCAAGATGAGAACGGCAACTATTTAATCGAAAATTACACAGTCTCAACTGCACCAGCGATTCAGGTTCTAGAACTGACACGACAACAGGCGCGCCAAGGAGACCGCAAACCATCCCTTCACGACAACCTCATTGTTGGCAATCCCACCATGCCGTCCGTCTCGTTCAAGCCAGGACAGCCCGCCGAACCGTTAGCCCCCTTACCGGGTGCCGAAAAAGAAGCGATCGCGATCGCGCAGTTACTGGGCACCACCGCCATTACAGGCAAACAGGCAACGAAAGCCAATTTCTTGTCAAAGCTCTCGACTGCGAGACTGGTGCATCTAGCCACCCACGGACTGTTGGCATACGAGAGTCAAAGCACATCGTTAAAAGGGTTGGGCATACCAGGCGCGATCGCTCTAGCACCCTCCGGCAACGACAACGGACTACTGACAACCAGTGAAGTACTCGATCTGCACCTCAACGCCGACCTTGTTACCCTGAGCGCTTGTGACACTGGGCAAGGCAGAATCACAGGTGATGGCGTAGTGGGTTTATCGCGCGCCTTCATTGCAGCAGGCGTTCCTAGCGTCATCGTTTCCCTATGGGCAGTGCCCGACGCCGCTACTGCAAAACTGATGACCACCTTCTATCAAACTCTGCAACAGCAGCCCGACAAAGCCCAGGCACTCCGGCAAGCCATGCTTACCACCATGAAGGACTACCCAAACCCAATCGATTGGGCAGCGTTTACACTCATCGGCGAAGCGCAGTAGAGCGAGGAATGAA
>JBBSHC010000628.1:0-3049 GCA_038253425.1 Leptolyngbyales cyanobacterium
AAGGAGCATTGACCATCAAACAGCTCCGTCACGGGCAATACGTACAGCTTGACCATAGCCCGACCTTTGCCAAGCTGCCTTTGATAGAAATTCCCAGGTTTCTCAGCCAAAGCACTCAACTGGGTGAGAGAGGCGTTGTCAAAGCTTTTCGGGCATGGGTGGAAGAACACATTCAAGCACATTCAAGCACACTCACCACACAATTAACTGTGCCGCCTGGTTGAAAAACTTCTGACAAATGCCCCAGGTGAGTAGAAGTGTTGTGACCAACGTGGCAAACGCCAGCATAAACATGATGAGCATCTGGTAAGCCGCTGCCAGCAGAGGATCGGCTCCGCTCAGTAGCTGTCCCGTCATGATTCCCGGTAGGGTGACAATGCCCACTACCATCATGGTATTCACAGTTGGAATCAGCCCTGCTTTGATGGCGTCTTTACGATACTGGGCAACGGCTTGTTGCGGTGTGGCTCCTAAACTGAGATGCGTTTCAATCTCTAGTTGGCTGTTGTTAAGGGTACTAACGAGTCGTTCACCCGCGATCGCTGCCGCATTCATCGCATTGCCCAACACAATGCCCGCTAACGGAATCACATACTGCGGTTCATACCAGGTTCGCGGCTGAAGCACCAGCAGATTTGTGTAGGCCAGCGTTAAGGCTGTACCGATGAGGATTGAACCTCCCACCAGGGGTAGCAGTTGGGGTATTTTTTTGCTGATGCGGTTGCGGGCAACAATGGTTGCGATCGACAGCATCACCGCTAGCACTGCCAGCACTGTCCAGGGATCTCTGAAGGCAAAGACCACTGCCAAAATGTAGCCGACAACAAGCAACTGCATTACCGTTCGCCCCGTTGCTATGGCTAGATTCCACTCCAACCCTAGCTGTTGCCATGCCGACAGCCCAACGGCGATCGCCATCATGCCCAGCGCCCAAACCAGTTGCAGTAGAGACAGTTGGCTTGGCGCATCCATCGCTCATAGACCTCTAGTATTACAGCCCTTCAGCACCGTGCCTGCGGGTGAGACGTCACCGCCAACCTTTAACAAAGGGCTACTTACCAACAATAGACACTGACAGGCTGTCAAGCAAGCATGCCTGGATTGTAGCTGCCAACGGTCAACAAAAAAGCCAAGCACGACTTCAACAGTAAGGCTTAGCCATCGATTTTGCTTGAGCTTCATCGCTCTGAGTCTGTGTAAAAGCATAAAAAAGAAGCGATTGCACTACGTCGATCGCCCCTTGCAGTTGATGTAGATAACTACTGTTACTGCACTGCGTTGACCTGGGGGGAGGCAGCAGTAGCACTAGCGACAGCAGTCATACGAGTACCCCGCAAGTAAGCATGGCTCAAATTGGCGTTGCTCGTATTAGCATCGCTCAAGTCAGCATTGCTCAGATTGGCTTTCGTTAAATTTGTTTCGGCTAAATTTGCGCCGACGAGGATTGCATCAGTCAGGTTGGCATGACTCAAATTCGTGCGCGTCAAATTTGCTTTCGTTAAGTTGGCACCGCTGAGGTTAGCACCACTCAGATTCAAGTTTCTCAAGTTTGCTGCCATCAGGTTCAGATTTCTAAAGTCCCGTTGACCGGCTGTATAGCGGCTCATCAGCTCTTTGGTATTCATAGGGTTTTTGGGGTTAAGGGATGACATAATCAGTTCTGCGTCCGTAAACGATAGGTGAGGACAGATATTTCACCAGTTGGAACAAAGTAAGTTTCAATCTGGCTTTGAGCTTGAAGCTGTTGCAGCGCTCGAACGAGAAGCGGGTAGTTTTTACCAGTGAGATCGAAGAGTTGCCCCCGATTCTTATCTCCTTTCTTAAGCGCATCTAGAATAGTTTGTTCGACGGGTGGTGGCGAGGCTGCTGCATTCAAGGACGGAACCCCCGGCGACGCTGTTTGTGTTTCGCTAATGCTTTGCGTTTCTGCTTTTCAATCGGTGTCTCAAAATGGCGATGCTTCCGCATGTCCGGGAAAATGCTTGCTTTGGAAACGGCGCGCTTAAACCGACGCAAGACGGATTCAATGCCTTCACTCTCACCCGGAACGATTTGGGTCATTTTGTCTCCTCGTATATTGGCTGAGAACCGATCCAAACATGACTGTGCTGGAGCGATCGCGCTACAGAGTCTCTCGGACTATCGGTCGGCGTTACACTCCACTGTGTAAAGAACGCGAACCTCCAGCATCTGCCCCTCAATCGAGCAAAAAGGCGTTTGAATCGACTCTAAACGAGCTAAGTAATGGTGTAATCTCTAAGTCAGGCTCTCTAGAAAAGGCAGCTTCTTTGATTAGCCTGAACAATTATTTGCCCAAACAATCAGGAGCTTCGCCGCGCAGCCTTGCTGCTTAGTAACGTCGGGCAGAGCGATTGTCACTAGACCAGTTGCCCCCTGATGACCCTCTTTCTTCACGGGGTCGCGCTTTGTTTACCTTGAGATCGCGTCCCATCCATTCAGCGCTATCAAGGGCTTCGATCGCGGCGGCTTCCTCCGCTTCCGTCCCCATTTCAACAAAACCAAACCCTCTTAGACGACCTGTTTCCCGGTCTGTCGGCAATTGAACACGCTTGACTTCACCGTACTCGGCAAAGGCTTGACTGAGATCCTCCTGAGTCACCTCATAGGACAGATTGCCAACATAAATTGACATGAACCATCTCCAGAATCAAAGGTGTAGAGAGTTAGATTCGGAGAAACGCTAGTAAAACGAATTACACAGCCGAAAATAATCCTTACTGGCAAGCCTAACACAAGATTCCAGCAAGACAACCAAATGCTTACGCATCTTGTGGTGTATAGTTCAAAATAAAATCAATCCAAAGGTACGTTTGGGTCTGTAATAACCTGAATATGTAGCGGATGGTCGCGTCAGCAGCCTAATTTTGCACAATGCTTTCAACAATACACTTATAGTTAAAATGGCAAAATCTAAGGCTTGATTTTCGTTTGACCACAGCAAACGATATATTTTTCATCGTGATAATTTATACTTATAAAGATTAACTATTGATCGGGCTTTCACATGCAAATTTTTTGGAAAAGTTTA
>JBBSHC010000629.1:0-3041 GCA_038253425.1 Leptolyngbyales cyanobacterium
CAATAATGTGCCCCGTCACGCACACCGCCGACGTAGCGGTAAACAACGCCACAATCAAATGATTCCAGTCCCAACCTTCATTACGAGTGGCAATGGGCAGCAACAGCAGCAGCGTCCCGATCGCAATGACAGCTAAAAAGCCCAGGCAAATGGTTCGAGAGACGGTCATAAATAAGAAAGGCTAAAGGTAAAAGGCTAAAAGCTAAAAGCATAGTCAAGCGACATTGCAATCAACTGAAAACTGCTATAAACGCTAAACGCCGCGATCGCGTCCTTTACTATTGACTTAATCCTGGTAAGTTAACAGAAAGCGCATCACCTCGCTGCATACTAAGCCAGTGCTTTCCCTTCTACCTTTTAACTTCTCCTATGACTTTCACCCTTAACCAGCAAATCCAGCAGTTTTACGATGCGTCCTCCGGTCTGTGGGAGCAGGTCTGGGGCGAACATATGCACCACGGCTATTACGGAGCCGATGGACGACAAAAGAAGGAGCGGCGGCAGGCACAGATTGACCTGATTGAAGAACTGCTGCGGTGGGCACAGATTACCCAACCCGACCACGGTTCACCTGAGCGCATTCTGGATATTGGCTGCGGCATTGGCGGCAGTTCACTCTACCTTGCTGAGAAATTTAACGCCAATGTAACGGGCATCACGCTTAGCCCCGTGCAAGCAGGACGAGCGACCGATCGTGCAAAAGCCACAGGCTTGTCAGGCGGTGCAGAAACCGGAGCGATCGCTCAGTTTCAGGTGGCAGATGCGTTGAAGATGCCCTTTGCGGATCAGTCTTTCGATTTCATTTGGTCGTTAGAAAGCGGTGAGCACATGCCCGACAAGGCGAAGTTTATGCAAGAGTGCTACCGGGTACTGAAACCGGGCGGTACGTTCTTGATGGTGACATGGTGCCATCGCCCGATCGCGCAAGAACCCTTAACCGATGAGGAACAAAAGCACTTAGCGGAAATTTATCGCGTCTATTGCCTGCCCTACGTGCTGTCGCTACCAGAATATGAAGCGATCGCTCAGACCCTCAACTTTCAGCAAATTCGCACCGCTGACTGGTCTACAGCCGTTGCACCCTTCTGGGATGTGGTGATCGACTCAGCCTTCAACTTTGAGGCGATCGTGGGTCTACTGACCTCCGGTTGGACAACTATTCAGGCAGCGCTGTCTCTTGGTTTAATGCAGCGCGGCTATCAAAGTGGCTTAGTCCGGTTTGGCTTGCTGACAGCAACACGTTAAAAATTTGCTTGCGCTTCATTAAGGCGTGAAGAGCGTATGGTTCTAACCGAGACAAAGATGGCATTGGGTGTGAAGCTAGACGCTAAATTCTCTCCTAGAGGTAGAACTCTGGACTTGCAAGTGCGCTTACCGTAACAATGACGCGCTTAAGAAAAATGCATGGAAATTCAGACACCGGATTGGGTCAAACACGCCGTTTTCTATCAAATTTTTCCCGATCGCTTTGCCCGTAGCCAGCAGCCTCGCAAGCGCTTGCTCAAAAATGCACGGTGGGAAGACTGGCAGGCAATGCCAACCCTCCAGGGGTACAAGGGGGGCGACCTCTGGGGCGTGATGGAAAAGCTGGATTACTTGCAGGACTTAGGGATCACTGCCATTTATTTCACGCCCATCTTTCAGTCTGCCAGCAACCATCGCTATCACACTCACGATTATTACCAGGTTGATCCCATGCTGGGTGGTAATCCAGCATTCAAAGACCTTCTGGATGAAGCACATCGACGGGGGCTAAAAGTTGTTCTGGATGGTGTTTTTAACCATGCCAGTCGGGGACTGTTCTTCTTTCATGACATCTTAGAAAACGGACCCCATTCACCCTGGGTTAACTGGTTCAAAATTCATGGTTGGCCGCTGTCGCCTTACAACGGTGAGTTTCCTGCGAACTATGAAGGCTGGGGAGGCAATCGAGCGCTGCCTGTGTTTAACCACGACAACCCAGAAGTGCGGGAATATTTGATGGAGATTGCCGAATACTGGATCAACTTTGGCATTGATGGCTGGCGGCTGGATGTACCGTTTGAGATTAAAACGCCTAGTTTCTGGCAAGAGTTTCGCGATCGCGTTAAAGCTATTAATCCCGAAGCCTACATTGTGGGCGAAGTGTGGGGCGACTCCCGCGAGTGGTTAGACGGTAGCCAATTCGATGGTGTGATGAATTATCTCTTTGCGGGACCAACGATCGCATTTACAGTGGGCGATCGTGTGGATATGGCACAGGTACAAGACCGTGACTATCAGCCCTACCCCCCCTTGTTCGCCAAAGAGTACGGCGAAAAAATGCAGGCGCTCCTGGCGCTCTACCCGTGGGAGATTCAGCTTACCCAATTGAACCTGCTGGCAAGCCACGATACGGCACGGTTGCTGACTATTGCTGGTGGCGATCGCGAAGCGTCTCTGAAAGAGGCTCGCTCTAGCGTTGAATTGGCAACACTCTTGCTGCTGACCTTTCCCGGTGCGCCCAGTATCTATTACGGTGATGAAGTTGGCTTGCCCGGTGCGATCGACCCCGATTCTCGTCGCGGGTTTCCCCTGGAAACCGATTGGGACTACGAGATCTGGGAATACCATCGTCAGTTGATTGCCCTTCGCCATGCTCACCCCGCACTCCGTACAGGCGACTACCGCATCTTACTTGCAGAGGGCACTCTTTATGTTTTTGCTCGCATCTTAGACGCAGAAACGGTAATCATCGCTGTGAATATTGGCAGCGCTACTGGCAAAGCCAGCGTACCATTGCAAACAGAACTAGCACGCTTACCTGAGACAATCATCTTTGGCGCTGGGCAGTTAACACTTGCTACAGGTGAAGAAACAAGCGGTTTCACCCTGGAGCTTCCACCCCGCAGCGGTTGTATGCTGCTTTAGCGCCCATGACTCGCCTACAGAGGCTGGCGATCGACCGTGCCGCCCCTCCAATCATCACTATCAGAGAGCACATAGCCCATGCCGTTGTCATCGTCCAAAAAAATCCTCGTTGTTCTTAATGGCAAAGGAGGTGTTGGCAAGACGACAACCGC
>JBBSHC010000630.1:0-3032 GCA_038253425.1 Leptolyngbyales cyanobacterium
AGCGGCGGCTCGGTGCAAGTGAGCGATGGTTCGCAGATCAATGCCAGCACCTTTGGTTTGGGCAATGGTGGTACAGTCACGCTGCGATCGCTAGGTGCCGTGACGATTGATGGCGAGGCTCCTAGTGGGCGCTCTAGCGGCATCTACAGTCAGGTGAATCCGGGTGCAGTGGGAAACAGTGGCGGCATTAACATTACAGCAGCCTCTGTCGCGGTCACAAACGGGGCATTATTAACTGCCAGCACTCAGGGACAGGGCAATGCAGGCACAATTACCATCGCGGCTCGTGATAGCGTTCGCTTTGATGGCGTCGGTGCGGTGGATCGATTTCCCAGCGGTGCGTATACCAATGTTGGTCTGCAACCGTTTGGCAGCAATCCTGGCAGACCGGGAATGGGTAACAGTGGTGGGTTGAGCCTGACTGCTGGATCGCTATTCGTTGGGAATGGAGCGCTGCTCGATGCCAGTACCAGCCCCTTAAGTCACGGGAATGCTGGCAAAACCCAGATTCAAGTAGCAGGTCCGATTACGTTAGGTGGTGATCCCTCCAATCAACTTGCCGATCCGGGTGGCATTTATAGCTATATCGGCGACTCGGCGATCGGCAATAGCGGTGGCATTACGCTGACGGCTCAATCACTGTCCTTGAAGAATGGCGCGGCTCTGGTTGCCAGCACCTTTGGACGCGGAAACGCAGGCGATGTGAACCTACAGATCGCGGGACCTGTTTTATTAGATGGGCAGACGCTCAGATTTTCAAGCGGAATTTTTAGCAGCGTCAGCCGTATTGCCCAGGGCAACAGTGGACAGATTCGGCTGAGTGCCGATTCACTTGCTATTACCAATGGCGCTGCGATCGCGGCTAGTACGCTAGGGCATGGCATGGCTACCAGCGTGATCATCAACACGGCTGGCTCCGTCTCGTTGGATGGCGTTGGCTTTGATGGCTTTCCTAGTGGTGTGTTTAGTCGCGTAGGCGCAGGCGCGATCGGCAACAGTGATATCACCGTTACGGCACGCTCTCTCTCGCTGACAAAGGGAGCGCAGTTTCAAGCCAGCACAATCGGACCGCTGACGGCTGGCAGTATTCGGATCACGACAACGGATGACGTTCGCCTTATTGGTAAAGATGCGGCTACAGGCTTAGCCAGTGGATTGTTTAGCACCACGAGCGCACGAGGTGACGGTGGCGATATCAATGTCAATGCACGATCGCTGGATCTCAGGGATGGAGCCATGATCTCCGCTCAAAGCCGGAATAGTGGCAGATCTGGCAGTATTGCCATTCACCTGCGCGATCGTCTGCAAGCAAGCGATAGCCAGATTGTGACAACGGCAAGTCAATCCGCTGGCGGCAACATTGCGGTCACTGCCCACGCGATCGTGCTACGGGGCGACAGCAATATTACAACCAGCGTTTTCAGTGGCGCGGGTGGTGGCGGCAACATTACTCTGGGCGCACGCGCGATCGTGGCACTGGAGGACAGTGATATTCTGGCGTTTTCCCGCGACGGCAGCGGTGGCAACATTACGCTCAATACCCCTGCCTTCTTTGGCTTTCGCTACCAACCCCTGCTGCCCGGTAACGACCCTGCCAGACTTGATGGCAACAATAGGGCAGATGTAAACGCCAGCGGTAGACTACGCTCTGGCACCATTACCTTACCGGATGTCACGCTACTGCAAAACAGTTTGACGCAACTACCCAGTGAGGTAATTGATACAGGAAAGCTCATTGCTGGTAGCTGCATTGCCCACAGTGCGCGCCAGGGTAGTTTTATTGTGAGCGGCGCTGGTGGACTGCCCACCCTACCCGATGATTTGGCAACGTCGCCGTTTCCGACCTATGCGATCGCGCCACCGTCCAACACAGGAACAGAGGCAGCAGGACAACCACCCGACAGTGCAGAGAGGGGCATCAAGGCTCAGTCGCCGCCTACAAAGGACACGATCGTCGAAATAGACGGTATTTATCCCCTGTCAAATGGAGAAATCGTTTTAGGGCGATCTTGCTTCTAGGCGATCGTGCTTCTAACTGCTGACCCTGTTTCGCCCTCTGTCTTTCCAAATCTGGAAAGTAATGTGCCCCAAAACGGAATGATTTTCGGACGCGATCGTTCTAGTCTACATCTATACCCAAAACAGCTAGCTTGCAGCCTAACCCCAAGTGCTCAACTACCTGTAAGCCGCGTGATGATTACAGCCGCCCCAACATACGCCCCCTTTGCTTTTGCTACCGTTCCCTTTACAACCAGCGCAATCTTTGAGAGTTCCTGACATGATCGTTTCAACCTTTGGTTCGGTTCACTCCCCACAGCCATAACTATTTTTTGTCTGTAGGCAATTTCAAAATCTGACAGCCTCAGCACAATTGGCTCCATCGCTACCTCTAGCCAACGTAACTGTGCTGCAACTGTCAACAGTCATCTGCCCCAGACCCATCCCTGGGGCTTTTTTTTTGAAGGGCAACTGAGTCCTAACTACTGTCTTCTTCCTAGACATGCTGTCAACGACCTCGAAGAAGTTTGCCCCAGCCTTGTGCTGGGGTTTTTGTTGGTGCATGACCGACCAGGCAGGAAAGAGGAGGGCGTTCGGTTAACCGTGCCAAGCAAAACCGCTCGCTGGTGGCACATCCTTTATCCTAGAAGAGTGGGGAAAGCGTTGAGAGACCCATGTTGTAGGTCGCGATCGTCTTAAGGATCGTCTTAAGTGAGCGATCGCAGGCACATCCCGTTCATTTCAGCACTTGTTCGCTTTGGCATTGTATGTAGAGGTCTGTTATGCAGTCAGGTTGGCGGGTTGGTTCACTGTTTGGGATTCCATTATTCATTGATCCATCCTGGTTTGGTGTACTGTTTCTCGTTGCCATCCCCAGAGGCTGGCTGTGGCAGACACGTTTTCCAGAATGGGGCATTGCTGTTGCCTATGGCGCTGGCGTTTTGATGGCGCTGTTGCTGTTTGGCTCGGTGCTACTGCATGAACTGGGTCACAGCCTGGTGGCACGGGCGCAAGGCATCAAGGTGAACTCCATC
>JBBSHC010000631.1:0-3011 GCA_038253425.1 Leptolyngbyales cyanobacterium
GCATCAACCGTTCATTTAGCTCCCAATGAACAATGAATATTCTCGTTTCTACGTTTAAGCAACCCTCATTACTAAAAGCGGTACTGGAAGACTTTATCGACGGCATTTTGATTTTGACTGAGCAGGGTGAGTGGATCCACGCTAATGATCGCGCCAGTCGTATTTGTCAGCAACTCACTCAGGGGCTTGCTCCGCCCGATCGTGTACCTCAGGAAATTTGGCACACCTGTCAGTCTCTAATTAGCAGTCTTCATCGCGGCTCCAGCAGCCTCGCTATGGTTGAAGATGAAATCAACAAAGGCAAAGCAGCATCCTACCGTATCCGGGCGCAATGGTTGACGCTTGAGCGCCTTCAGCACCCTTGCCTGCTCATTACGCTAGAAGATCAGTTACAGTCAGCTCACAACGCAGCGATCGCTGAGGGACATCACTATAAACTCACTCCACGCGAATTAGACGTTTGGCTATGCTATCGAACCAACCACACGTATAAAGAAATTGCTGCCGCACTTTACATCACCCACAATACAGTCAAGAAGCACATGAAGAACATTCATGCTAAGCGGCAAGTTGTCTTGGCGATCGAAGCCTAAACCGTTCAACAATAATGTTATCTAAGCATCTCATCAATCCCATCAAATCAGAATGAGACTAGTGCCGCCTTAGTGATAGCCAGCTAGAATCGTCTTCTGCCTCAACGACCCAAAAACTAGCGGCGCGTTAAGCATTTACTGACCGAGGCATATTAGTGAAATTTTGCAACCCGTATAGCAACTGTTTAAAGAATTGCAGTTTTTCTACGTATATCTAAAAAATCAGTACTTTACAGGAAATCTTCTTTGTTTTTTCATAAACTGGCAAGCTGACTTACCATCCCTTTACTGACATGCTGATCGATGACGACTAGCATAGTAAGCGTAATCTTTCGTTTGCCGCAGATTCCTGAGAGGTATGACATGAAGGCAGTGATATTGGCTGGCGGATTAGGTACACGGTTGAGTGAAGAAACTGCGATTAAGCCAAAACCAATGGTAGAGGTTGGTGGTCAGCCAATTCTCTGGCACATTATGAAAACCTATTCAGCGCATGGAGTGAATGACTTCATCATTTGCTGTGGCTACAAAGGTTATGTGATTAAAGAGTATTTTGCCAATTACTTTCTACGGATGTCAGATGTCACCTTTGACATGCGATTTAATCAGATGAATATTCATGCTGGTAATGCTGAACCCTGGAAAGTGACGCTGGTTGATACAGGTGAAAACACAATGACAGGTGGACGCTTAAAGCGAGTCCGAGAGCACATTGGCAGTGAAGCATTTTGCTTTACTTACGGAGATGGCGTCAGTAATGTCAATGTGACTGAGCTGATTAAATTTCATAAAGCAGAGGGTGTCGCAGCTACCCTTACTGCCGTTCAGCCCCCCGGACGCTTCGGTGCCATTTCCCTCACCAAAGAGCAGACCAAAATCACGCAGTTTCACGAAAAGCCTGAAGGCGATGGTGCCTGGATCAATGGTGGCTATTTTGTGCTGGAGCCAGAAGTCATTGATTACATCACGGATGATGCTGTGATGTGGGAGCATGAACCGCTGAAAAAGTTAGCGCATGATGGCAAGCTGACTGCTTTCAAGCATGACGGCTTTTGGCAGCCTATGGACACACTCAAAGACAAAATGTATCTGGACGACCTCTGGCAAAAGGGAAAAGCCCCCTGGAAGGTCTGGTAAAACAACGCCGTTTGGCGATCGAACGCAGGGTTAAGTTTACTCTCATTTCAAAGGCAAAAATTTATGTACGATTTTGCGATCGTCGGTGGTGGCATCGTCGGTCTTTCGACGGGTGTTGCGCTCAGCCAGCGCTACCCAGAAGCAAAGATCCTGGTACTGGAAAAAGAAAGCCGCTGGGCTTTTCACCAAACTGGCAACAACAGTGGCGTGATTCACTCTGGTCTTTACTACAAACCCGGCAGCTTTAAAGCAGAATTTTGCCGTGCGGGTGCCGAATCAATGGTGGCATTCTGCCAGGAACATAACATTCCCTACGAAGTGTGCGGCAAAGTGATTGTTGCTACTGAGGAGAAAGAACTGCCGCTGCTAGAAAATCTTTATCAGCGGGGCGTACAAAACGGCATCAAGGTCGCTCGACTTACAGCGGAAGAAGTGCGAGAGATTGAGCCACACGTCAACTGTATCGCGGGTGTGCAGGTCTTTTCGACGGGCATTGCTGACTACAAGCAGGTGTGCCAGAAATATGCTGAACTCGTTCAACAGAACGGTGGCGATCTCCGCCTCAATACGAAGGTCGAGAAAATTGTCGAAACTGCAACGGGGCAGGTACTCGAAACCAATCAAGGTGCGTTTGAGACTCGCTTTGTGATTAACTGTGCGGGTCTGCACAGCGATCGCATTGCCAAACTCGGCAACGTGGATCCCCAGGCAAAAATTGTCCCCTTCCGAGGAGAGTACTACGAACTCACTCCCGAAAAGCGCTACTTAGTTAAGGGACTCATTTATCCCGTTCCGAATCCAGACTTCCCCTTTTTGGGTGTCCATTTCACCCGTATGATTGACGGCAGCGTTCATGCCGGACCTAACGCCGTGCTGAGCCTCAAGCGAGAAGGGTACAAAAAGACCGACTTTGACCTGCGAGACTTTGCTGAAGTTATGACCTATCCTGCCTTCTGGAAGCTAGCAGCAAGACACGCAGATGAAGGCATCAAAGAGATCATTCGGTCGTTCAGCAAGGCTGCTTTTGTTCACAGTCTGCAACGGCTCATTCCCGAAGTGCAAGCCGAGGATGTGATTCCGACTCATGCCGGGGTGAGGGCGCAGGCTTTAATGAGTGATGGCAAGTTGGTGGACGATTTTCTGATTATCCCTGGTCAGAACTCGGTTCACGTTTGTAATGCACCGTCCCCCGCTGCGACCTCTTCCATTGAAATCGGCAAAGCGATCGCTGAGCAAATTCCTGCCCAGCAGCACCTACGCATAGCCGTCAACGTTTAGAAA
>JBBSHC010000632.1:0-3008 GCA_038253425.1 Leptolyngbyales cyanobacterium
CGCCGCCCCAACCGCGATAGCCTTCCTTCAATGGAGCATAGACACACTTAATGCCTCTTGCTTTCACAGCCGTCACGGCAGGCGACCACATAGATTGCACTGCTACTTCACCCGATGCCATCAGGTTGACAGACTCATCAAAGTTTTTCCAAAACGCCCGGAATTGCCCATCCTTTTTTAGCTTGATGAGCATATCGGTCACTTTGTCCAACTCCTCCTTCGTCATGTTCCCCTTGTCACCAAACTTCATGATGCCAGCGGCTTCAACCACCATCGCTGCATCCATAATGCCGATCGAGGGAATATCCAACAGTGCCGTTTTGCCTTTGTACTTTGGATCGAGCAGTTCTGCCCAGGATTCAATTTTTTTGCCCGTCAGATCAGGGCGGTAGCCCAGCGTATCGGCGTTGTATTGAAAGGGAATTAAGGTCGCCCAGTCTGTTGGCGTGGGTGAAAACTCCTTCGAGTCTTTACCTTTGACATACATCACCTTAAAGGGAGCCGTGCCTTGAGACGAGTTCACCTTTGCACCGTCGGTAAACTTACCCGTGGTGAAGTAAGAAACAATCTTGTCCCAATTTTTGATCTTCTTCACCTCAAGCGGTTGCAAGTTGCCTGAGGGAAACACTAGCGGCAGGCTGAAATATTCCCCATCAAACATGTCGTATTGCTTAGGCTGAGTAATCGCAATCTGATTGTTTTCTTCGGTGCCCAGCGCGCGCAGTTGAATCTTAAAGCCCAGATCTTTTTCAGCTTGCGCTTTGATTTCCTTGCTTTGAGCAACTCCAGTACCAATAAACCGGAGCGTGACATCCTTAATCGAATTGGTAATGAGCGTTGGTCCGGTTGAGGCTTCTTTTTTGGGGCTACAGCTTGCTGTTGCAACCATTGCGCCCGCAGCGAGTCCTGTTCTGATGACTTGACGACGACTAATGTTTGACATTGCGATTAAAGCTCACAAAACACGACAGAGATATGACATGACTGAGAAGCAAACCAGGAAGGAGAATGAACTACCCGGTGTGAGGAGAAGGCTATAGAACGCTATTGAAGTGAATGGTCAAAGCTACGTTGGTAGAAAAAGGTAGATGGATAGAAAGCAGGAGTACACATCCGCGCCTGTACGTATGCAATCTCAACATGCATTGCAGCTTTGACAGAGACGCTTGCAAAACTACTAATGGGGCAGAAAAACGCAATCATCTTTCGACCAACTGAGGACAACCAACTGCCCCTCGCCCAAGTCGTTGCGGCTCCAATCATTTGTACGCGCTTTGTAGAGCAGCTCTTGCCCGGTTGCTTCCGCCATAAGCGACACTCGCGTTACATAGCCAGTCATTTCGACAGCGGTAATGCGAGCAACGATCTGGTTGCCTGACAAGGTTGTCTTGACTGGAATCTCTGGGTTGTAAGCTTCCACGCTGACCAGATCGGGACGTACAGAGCAAGCGGCTTCTGTACCGACGGGGCTGGCATAGCCTCGGCAGTAAATGGAACCGAAGCCCTCGACTTCTAACTGAATGACATCTAACTCGGTGTCACTGACCACATTGGTTACCTTGCCGCTGAAGATATTGTTGTCGCCCATGAACTTGGCAACAAACTGAGAACCGGGACGGTTATACAATTCATGCGGAGTGGCAATTTGATCCAACCGACCGTGCGTCATGACCACGACCATATCGGACAGCGAAAAGGCTTCTTCAACATGGTGCGTGACCTGAATAAACGTCATGCCAAATTGCTTTTGGATCTTGCGTAGCTCGGTTCGCATCCGTACGCGCAGGTTTTCATCCAGGGCGCTGAGGGGTTCATCCAGCATCAACACCTGGGGACGTGTGACCAACGATCGCGCCAGGGCAATGCGCTGCTGTTGTCCACCACTAAGCTGAGTCGGTTTGCGATCGGCAGTATGGCTCAGCCCTACCAGTTCAAGCATTTCACCCACACGGATACGACGATCGCTCTCGGATAACTTTCGCATCTTCAAGCCAAAATCGACGTTCTCCCAAATGGTTTTGTGGGGAAACAGGGCGTAGCTCTGAAACATCATGGAGGTGTTACGCTTGGCGGCAGGCAGGTCATTAACGCGGCGATCGCCAATCAAAACATCACCACTGGTAATCTCTTCATGTCCTGCAATCATGCGTAACACCGTCGTCTTGCCGCAGCCGCTAGGACCGAGAAGGCAACAGTAATGTCCTGCTGGAATATCAAACGTGACATTCTCCACAGCCGTAACAGGACCGTACTTTTTGGTCACCATTCGCAGCGAGACCCCAGCCGCAGCCGCAGCCAGTTCTTGCTTCAAGTCAATAGCAGTGGATTGGGCTATAGGTTTCACCCCAAGCGCTTGTCTGTCGGTGTCGATCGTCATGGTGTCTCCTTCATTAAAGGGATAGATGACAGCAGCGCCAGAAACCAACGCTTTTGTATACAATTTCTGTATGCGTTCTTGATACGAATTCAAGAAAAATTGTATACAACTTTTGTATGCGATGCTAGCCGGAGAAAAAGTATAGAGAACTACAATATGACAACTAAATCGCACTCGTTTAAGCGCTTTGCTGCCGCTCTAGTATGGCGGTTGATGGCAAATGTCGAGCAAAATGGTTAAGCATGGGAGGAGCGATCGCAGTCTATAGTGAGGAACCTTAGCTGTAGCAGTACGTCTCTGTGCTTTCCGTCGCAACCACCATCCCGTTATCGGACAAGTTTCCTTTAGCAAGTTCTTGCAAACATGGTTTCAGCCAAGCCACTCCCTCAAGCCAACGTGAAGTCTAAGCCGACGGAAGATTTTATCTACACCGAGCTTTACAACGCTGTTTTAGAGCGCCGATTGCCACCAGAGACCAAATTGGGCGAAAACTCTTTGGCAGAGTATTACGGCGTCAGTCGCACGATTATTCGTCAAGTCCTTGCACGGTTGTCGCACGATCGCCTGGTCAAACTAGAACCTAATCGGGGCGCATTTATTGCCACGCTCACCCAGGAAGAAGCCAAGCACA
>JBBSHC010000633.1:0-2999 GCA_038253425.1 Leptolyngbyales cyanobacterium
AAGAAACAGCAACAAAGGTTTCGACTAAACTCAAATCAAAATAATCGGGCGTTCCATCCAAACCCTGCTCAATGTAATGCTGCGGCTGATAGGTAAAATCGAGTAGCGCGATGAGTTCTTCTACAGTAAGGGCATCCCCGCTGTATTGACGGGTCGATCGACGCTGAAGGATGGTCGCCTCCAACCCCTCTAGATGATCGCCCCAGGCGATGGGTGGTGTCGCCGTAGAAACCTTGAGGCAAAAGGGAAAGTTGTATTTGTCGGCGCGTTGTCCTGATGTTGCGGTTGGTTTCCACTGCACTTTGGCGGTAGTGTCGAGCGGCAGTTGAGTGGCGTGGTGCAAGTGGCTCAGCAGTTGCCCATCGGGAATATTGGGGTAGTCCCGTTGCGTACTGGCAGGCAGTGCTGTGCGTGCTAAAGGCAGATTTTGCTTCACTTCCAGCAGGTCTGCAAGGGGCATAATGGCAGTAACGCCTTCTTGCTGAGCATCTAAATAAAGCAGTTGATGCATGGCTTCGTCTATGAAGCTGCCAATCAGGTGTGGGCGGTAGTCATTCATAGCGCTTGCTAGTTCGATGTTGCCTAACAAATGCCCTGTATCAAGAAAAATGCGGCGGTAGGCGCGATCGTGGTAGCGCCAGGCTGAACGAAAGAAAACCGCTGTTGTAACCAGAGCAAGCTGGGTGTTTTCGAGGATGGGATGCCAGAAGCAGGCAGTTTGCAGCTTTGTCCACACATCGCTTTCCCAGAAATGGATCAGCGTATGTGTCTGCGCCTGATAGTTGTACAATCCGGCAGGTAAGAGCGGGGTGCCACGTGAAAGCAGGTAAAGCTCAGCGGGATACAACCCACCAGCGGAAGGCGCAGCGCGCAAGTACTGTGGGGCACCGGGGGTAATGATCTTCCCGGTTAACCCGTAGCTACAGAGCAATAAGTGCGATAGTCGCTGCCACCAAAGCCCTGTAGCATCACTGGCAACCGTAGTTGGCTTATCGGTGAAGTAGGGTTTCAGATCAATGGCAGAACCAATTTTGTACTCTTTGAAGGGGGATGGTTGCTGCTGCCAATCTAGGGGCTGATTGTTTGCTCGAATGGTTTCGGGGTTGTACTTGGTCCGCTCGTGATAGTGCTGGGCGATCGATGCGGTCAGTTCCGACATAGGGTTGCGAAAAAATTCGATTCCGCCTCAATCTTGACACTTTCGCCTTCAAAGGTGCTACTACCTGCTGCACTCATTGCTTTCTCATGGATTGCTGGGCGATCGCGGCGCTTCTGCTGACTGCTGGATAAAAGCTTGTAAGCGCGATCGCCAAACCTGGTAACCTTTCTGGCTCAGATGTAACCCGTCTGTACTCAGGTCGGGCAGCAAATCGCCGTTGGCATCCACAAAAGACGGATAGAGATCCAGGTAAGCAACACCCTCCTCCTTGGCGATCGCTTCCAACTGTTGATTCAGTTGCCGGATGTAGCGATTCGTTACCAGAGCAAGTCGGGGTACCCAGACAGGGTGATTACTCTGCACCACTCCAGCAGCAGTTGACGCCTGTGCTTGAACCATAAACTGGTTGCCTGCGTGGGGCAAAATTGACTGTACGATGATCTGCGCTTGAGGATGGGCAACTTTCAGATGCTGCATGATTTCACGGTGATTAGCAAGCAGCGTTTCCTCCCTGACCCCTCGAATCAAATCATTAATCCCCACCAGGACAAAGATTGTTTCTGGCTGAGTTTGATCAAATAGCTTGAGTCGTCGTCGTAAACCAGCGGAGGTTTCGCCTGAAATCCCCTGATTGAGCCAGGTTCCCGTTTTGGGCAACAGTTCTGGTGGAAACCATAGGCTTAAAGAATCACCTGCTAGCACCGTTAAACGCTTGGGATGGTTTTCTGCTGCTACGGTTGCCTCTCGTCCCAATAGCGCTACCCACTGCTCGTAAGTTAGTTGACGGCGCTGTACTGGTTCTGGCGGTGTAGACGCTTGAAGAGGAGTGGTCTGAACGGTAGAAGCATTGACTTGAGATGACGCCGTTAGACTACCTCGATGCAGCAATAAAGCCGACATCAGAAGCAATCCGCTGACGCTCAACGACAAAAGTACCCAGCCAGGAAGAGAAAAGAGACGCCTATACACGGACTCAACGTTAGGGGAGTTGAATCAGATTGTAGTAGTAATTTCTGAGTTTTCAAGCGACGGAGCGGCTGCGACCTCAAAAACGCCCTTAACGCTAAGTCAAACGAAAAAAGCCAGGAACCAGCCAGGATGACTCCCTCTAGCTTCTGGCTTTTCTCCACAAAAGCTTACTGCTCCACCTCAGCGCTTAGAGGCTGCCAAGAAACTGCGCCGCAGTTTACAACAGCCCAAGGTCAGATTTCCCCTAGCGTTAAACGATGGGGAAACCGCGTCGGCGAAAAGCAAATAGCTTCTGTCTGATGGCTAAGCAAAACGGACGCCATTGTTCTTTGACACACTCTGAGCAGCAGCCTGTAAGCAAATGCCTTTAAGCAACTGCGATCGCTCTACCTGTCGAGGCACAAGCGATCTCGTGTGTTTTGCCCATTTTGACTGTCTACTTCAGCCACTCTTAATCAGACTGTTTTGCAAAAGCGATTTCGCCACGAATCTCTTCTCCGTAAGCACCTTCGCCGTGCTCGTAGATGTCCAGTCCTTCGTCTTCCACTTCAGGCTTGACCCGTAACTCCATAAACAGCCCCAGCACTTTCAGAATAATGAAAGTACCAACTGCCGCAATGATGTAGGCAAGCACGATCGCAATAATCTGCGTCACAATTTGCCCTGGATTGCCTGCTAGCAAACCATCAGCACCCGCTCCATTTACAGCTTTAGTCGCAAACACACCCGTTAGCAGCGCCCCAACCGTGCCACCAACACCATGTACCGGAAATGTATCCAGCGCATCATCAAACTGCAACTTGGCTTTGATGTTGACGGCAGCGAAACACGCGAGAGAGACAATGGCACCCAGCACGATCGCTGATAGGGG
>JBBSHC010000634.1:0-2999 GCA_038253425.1 Leptolyngbyales cyanobacterium
ACCAGGTAAAAACGATCGTGACATCGGGTGGCAAGAGACGTCCGATCGGTCCATTTTTACCCAACAGCAACAGCAACACAAAGCCAACTACTGTGGGTGGCAGAATCAGAGGAGAGATAAAGAAGCCTTCTAACAGCGATCGCCCCTTACCCCGGTAGCCCAGCATCCAATAAGCCCCCCCAATGCCTAAAAAGAAGGTGACGATCGTTGCCAGCGAAGCGGTTTTAAGCGAAATCCAGAGCGGCGAAAGATCGAGGGGCATTGAGCTTTAGCAATTCTCAGATGGGTACACATAGTTGCAGGGGGCATAAGTGGGCGTGTAACGAATGCAAGCGAAGCGGCTGTCAAGCAAGCTTGCCGAAAGCCCGAAGAGATTGCGAAGGTAACCGTAGTGGAACAACAGCTAGTGAGATTGGTTCACTTTTGCCTTTTACCTTTTGCCTTCTATTTGCTACTTCCTCCTCATGCTTTGCGAAAACCGTATTTCTGGAAGATGGCTGTTGCTTGGCGGCTGGACAAGAACTGGAGGTAGCTTTTAGCCGCGCCCATATTTTTAGTCCGGCTGAGTATGGCAGCGGGATAGACGATCGGAGAATGAAGCTTGTCTGGTGCGATCGCTACAACTTTTACTTTGGAAGACACTGCTGCATCGGTTGCGTAGACCACTCCCGCATCAACGTTGCCACTTTCAACGGCTGCCAAAACCTGACGAACATTGATGCCTAGCACAGATTTCGCTTTGACCTGCGACAAGATGCCTAGATTTTGGAACACTTCCTCAGCGTACTGTCCTGCGGGCACACTGCGAGGTTCGCCAACGGCGATGCGCTTCACTCGATCGCTGGTGAGGTCGCGAAAGCTGCTGATGCCAGATGTATTATTGGGCACGATCAAGACAATACGATTGCTGACTAGATTGCGGCGAGTACCGGGAACAAGCAGTCCCGCCTGCTCTAAAGCATCCATCTGCTTTTTACCGGCCGAAATAAAGAGATCCACCGGTGCGCCGTTCTCAATTTGTCGTTGGAGTGCTCCAGAGGCTCCAAAGTTATAGGTCACCTTGACGGCTGGCTGGCTAGTTTTGTAAAACGTTTTGGCGGTTTGTAGTGAATCTTTCAGGCTGATTGCCGCTGACACCAGCAGGTTTCCGTTCACCTGCGCGGCGGTCGATCGCTCAAAGAGTTGCGTTCCCACGGTCAAAAGTGTGAGTGTCGTCAGCACCCAGGCGAAAAAGGTAACAAGCCGCCGCTTTTGCATAGAGATCCTTAAGAGTCGGGTGGTCACATGGACAGAATGACAGCATTTTCTCATTCGAGCAACTTTGACCGCTTAACTTTGACAGTGTGTCTTTTGACGACTGCCTCGATCGCGCTCACAATATAAAGTCTTTAGCGGTAAGAACGTGATGCCTGCATTGCATTTTAAAGTTGCTGAAAGAACAATAACGTCATGGCGTGAAAGAACAGTGATCGCTCTAAAAGTCGCTGATCTTAAGCGTTAGACCAGTTCGCAACCAGATGGAAAAAAGACTGGTGGGCTTACGCAAAGATCCCCGACTTCTACGATGGAGTAGGGTTGATGGCTAAGTTTTAACCAGAAGTCGGGGATCTAAACACCTTATGCGTAAGTCGTAACTGTAATGGTTGATTTGTGGCTGGTGATGCTGTTAGGGTTTGTGGGCAGTTTTGGGCACTGCGTTGGTATGTGTGGACCACTCACGGCTGCCTTTGCCCTGTCTCAGCAAGCACCAACCTGGCAACAGCGCCTTTACTTTCATACCTTGCTAAATCTGGGTCGTATTGTCAGTTATGCTCTGGTGGGCGCAGGCATTGGCGCTTTGGGTTCCGTACTTGTGGCGGGTGGTCAATTGGCAGGCATTGACAGCGGCTTGCGTCAGGGCTTGTCGATCGCCACGGGGCTGCTGCTGATCTGGATGGGCTTGATCCAAATTAATCCCCAACTGTTGCCGCAAATTCCCGTGCTTCACCCCCTGCTTAAAGGTGGTTTGCATGAGCGGTTGAGTATGGGCATGATGAAACTCTCCAACCATGCCCATTGGTGGACGCCTGCCCTACTCGGCATGACATGGGGTCTCATTCCATGCGGTTTTTTATACACCGCTCAGGTTAAAGCTGCCGAAACAGGGAACCTCTGGCAAGGTATGGCGACCATGCTGGCGTTTGGGCTGGGCACGATGCCATCCATGCTAGGGGTTGGCATTTCAACAGCGTTTTTAAGCCGCGATCGCCGCAGTCAGTTATTTCGGATGGGAGGCTGGCTGACGCTGGCGATCGGCATTCTCACGCTTTTACGCACCGACGCAATGGTAGATTACACCGGACACGCCGCTATTCTTTGTCTGCTGCTAGCGTTGGTGGCACGCCCCATCAACAGCCTCTGGCGTTTTCCCCTCCGCTACCGTCGAGTGCTTGGTGTCAGCGCGTATGTGCTATCCCTCGCCCATACCGGGCACATGCTGGATCACACCTTTGAGTGGGATCTACAAAGTTTGCCGTTTCTCCCCCTCGAACAACAAGCTGGACTTTGGGCAGGTATCGTGGCGATCGGGCTGATGACTCCCGCTGCCCTCACCAGTTTTGACTGGATGATGCACCGTTTGGGCAATTACTGGCGGTACATTCATTTACTCAGCGTTCCAGCCTTAGTACTATGTGTTGCACATACGGTTCTCATTGGTTCTCACTATCTAGGCGCAACTGAGTGGACAACCGCAAACAAAGTGTTGTCTGTTTTAGTTGGGGTTGCCACGTTGGGAGTGTTAATCGCCCGTCAACCCTGGCTGTGGTCACTATTTGCCTTGAAACAGTTTTACACGCCACCCATTCGTGCGAAAGAATAAAGACGCCGTGATGAGTTCTTCTGCGATGCGATCGCTTTGACCTAAGAGGGTGTAGAGGGAAAGAGGCGCGGGGGGGCAGGGGAAGCAGGAGTCAGAAGTCAGGCTTCGACGTGAACGCTCAGCCGAACAGCGCCCAGCC
>JBBSHC010000635.1:0-2988 GCA_038253425.1 Leptolyngbyales cyanobacterium
AAACCAGTGAAGTTGACGACGATCGCAGTAGATCTGAAAAATGTGCTGCGCTAGCCCGGGAAAGCGGACACAGATTCGTCCCTTCTCATTCTTGAACCACTTCAAGTCTTCACTGGTTTCAAAGCCAATTGGGAAGGGGACCGAACTTGCTTCTTTCAACAAATTACTCTGCCACTTGCTTGCTTCACTTTCGTCGGTTGGAACGGTAGTCGTTGCGCTCTCTAGCGTCTCCAACCATTTTTCGCCTGTGAGGTCGCGCCCTTGAGGTAATCGACCCGTTTCGATCCGCTTCTGAAGCCGTTCTACTCGAATTTCAGTTTTACGACGATGCTTTGCCAATTTCTCAACATTTTCTTCGGCGAGATTGACCTGGCATCTGTTTTTGAGCAGATGGTTGATGGCGCAGCGATCAAGGAGATTTTGTGGGTTCCGGTGTTTGGTCAGCAAACGGTTGAACAAGCTGCCTTTTGATTCAGCCTGCTCCTGGGAAGCGATCTGAGCCAAAATGTCAGCAGCTTTAGCGCGGATGGCCGCCAATGAACATCCACTGATTTCAACCAAGTCTGCATCGCTGTTGAGCAAGCCCAACCAGCGAATATTCCATGTGAGTTGCGATCGCAAGCGTTCCTGCAAAGCCAGCCAAGACTTGTAGACATACTCGACAACGTGGATAGCTGAAATGTAAAACCGACTAGGCTGACCAGAGAAGCGCGGGTCAACTTTCAAAGTTTGGCAAAGAGCAGCCACTAAGGTAGCAGGAATCCTTCCTTTCAGTTTCCACTCAGCAATTCTCATTTTAAATAAAAGCTGTTCAAGCCGTGGGAATGCCGGTATTGTGATGACATCTGAGGAACCCAAGAGAGCCAGAATCGTTGAAAGAGCCAGGGTTATTTGACCGAATCGTAGGTAATTTTCGCGCTGTGCTGACCTCGCTACCGGACAAGCGCAGGGGCAAAAATACCCGCTATGGGATGGAAGATGCGGCCTTGAGTGCCTTCGGCGTGTTCTTCACCCAAACCCCATCGTTTCTGGCGTAGCAGCGCCTGATGGAGGGCAGCAAAGGAAAAAACAACGCCCAAAGCGTGTTTGGGGTGCATCAGATTCCCAGCGACAACCACATTCGAGATTTACTCGACCCGGTCAAGCCTGAAGCCGTTTTTCCGGTGTTTGAGGAGATCTTGCAGGTGTTGGAACAGCAAGGGGAGTTGAGGGGACTGCGCTCGTTTGCAGACACGCTGCTGATGGCGATGGATGGCACGGAATACTTCAGTTCGAGCCAAATCCATTGCCCCCAGTGTTCAACGCGCACCCTGAGGTCGGGGGAGATGCGCTTCTTCCACAGTGTGGTCACGCCCGTCCTGGTCTGTCCGGGACAAGCTCACGTCATTCCATTAGTGCCTGAGTTTATCGTGCCGCAAGATGGGCATGACAAGCAAGACTGTGAGACTGCGGCAGCGAAACGATGGTTATTGCACCATGGGCAACGCTACAGTGCGCTGAAGGTGACGGTGTTAGGCGATGACCTTTACTGCCATCAACCCCTATGCCAGCAGCTGTTAGCCCAACGATTCAACTTTATCCTGGTGTGTCGCCCAGAGTCTCACACCACGCTCTATGAGCATCTAGGTACCGTCTTACCGACCTTAACCACGAAACGCTGGACTGGAAAAGGGGAGGAAACTTATACGTACCGCTATCTCAATCGAGTGCCGCTCAAAGACGGTGAAGATGCCCTGTTCGTCAATTGGTGCGACCTCACGGTTAGCCGACCCGATGGCAAAGTCATCTATAAAAATTCGTTTGCGACCAACCACTGGATTACCGATGACACCGTCGCACAGATCGTTCTGGCGGGTCGTACCCGATGGAAGGTGGAGAACGAAAACAACAATACCCTCAAGACCAAAGGCTACAACCTAGAACACAATTTCGGGCACGGTCAACAGCATCTCGCCTCGTTCCTGGCAACGCTCAACATCCTGTCTCTTCTGTTCCATACGCTGCTGGAGTTGCTGGATCAGAAGTACAAGCTGTTGCGAGCGCACTTGCCCACTCGTAAAACCTTTTTCGATGATTTGCGAGCGCTCACCCGGTACCTGTATTTCGACAGTTGGGATCACTTGCTGACCTTCATGCTGGAAGGTCTAGAGCTAGACTTCCCGCCGAATACCAGTTGAGGTTTCATAATGAGAATTGCTGGTTTCCACTCGCCAAATTTCTCCTCTATAGATATCCGTGTCAGTAGTGTGTTGACCAGAGGCGTATTTCGTTCTGCCATTAATCGCCAAAGTTCTTGGCGAGTTTGTTCGTTTGCAACCAAACGACACTGAATTGTTTTGTAGGACATAACGCCATAAAAGCTGTTGATAATATACACGATAGCACAGCAAAAATATCAGATTCTATTCACTCAGCTTAAAGCTGAGGAGTGCTACTTGACCAATGCCGTAGGCGAGGAAAGGTAGCAACGACGAAACGAACTATCTCTCAGGCAGCGAACGAATGAATTCCCGAATCACATCCGTCTTGTTTCGCTTCACCTTCTTGCAATAGATATCCAGCAGTTTCTTCTCTTCTTTTGGGAGCCTAATGTTAATGGAATCTTCGTACTTCATGGGTTGTACCGTAAAGCAATATGATTTACAATCATATTATGAAATTCACGTACCAGTACAAATCACTTCCCACAACCGAACAAAAGCTCGAACTGAATCTCTGGTTGCGGACTTGCCAGTATTGGTACAACCGTCAAATCGGAGACCGGTTTGATTGGTGGGAAATGAACCGTTCACCCGTCAATGCTTGCCCTTTGGTGACGGCACTACCCGAACTGCGAGACAAGCCCAACTACTACAGCCAGAAAAAGTATTTACCCGGACTCAAGAAAGAGCCTGTATTGGTGGAGTGGTCGGGTGAAAAGCTGGACTTATCGCGGGTTCCCGCCAACACGCTGCAAGAAGTCTGCAAACGAACGGATAAAGCGTTTGA
>JBBSHC010000636.1:0-2986 GCA_038253425.1 Leptolyngbyales cyanobacterium
AGGCATTTGATGACATTACCCGCCTCGCTGCTCACATTTGCCAGGTGCCCATTGCGTTAGTTAGCCTGGTTGATGCAGAGCGGCAGTGGTTCAAAGCGCACGTTGGTTTGGACGCAACTCAAACACACCGCGATCTTGCGTTTTGTGCCCACGCCATTTTGCAAACCGATCTATTCGTGGTGCCCGACACTCTGGCAGATGATCGCTTCGCCCAGAGTCCGCTCGTGCTAGGACCGCCCCACATCCGCTTCTATGCCGGGGTGCCGTTAATCAACGCTGAAGGGTACGCACTTGGCACACTGTGCGTCATTGACACCGTGCCTCGGCAACTAACCCCAGAACAGATCGATGCTTTACACATACTGTCGCGTCAGGTACTACAGCGGCTTGAATTAAACCGTCATCTGGCAAACGCGGAACGTATTGCCGTAGTGCGTCAGCCACTCACTAAGACACGCTGGCAGCTTTTGCGAAAAGTAGCGCTGGGCTTGAGTATGACCTCAGTCGTACTCGTTGGTGTTGGGCTTACTTCCTACCGCAGCCTTACCGAACTGGTGCGGTCTTACCGTTCTGTAACCAATCACCACGCAGCGCTGGAACAACTCAATCAGGTCTTCTTGCATCTAAAGGAGATTGACCTCAGCGAGTATCGCTATGCGGCATCAGGAGAACAACAAGATCTGGCGCTTTACAACACTGCCCTTGACGCTGCCAGACAAAATATTCAGACAGTGCGGCTACTGGATGATGACACCTTTGATCAGCAGGAGTGGCTCAAACAGCTTGAGCAGACTCTTGGACAAGAAACGATTGAAATGCAAATCATCATCGATCTGCGGCAAGCGAATAAACCAGACGAGGCCCTCAAATTCGCTAGGAAACGGGAGCGCCAAGATCGAGGCGATGCAGCTCATCAGCTAACGAAGCAGCTAGAACACAAGATTTGGTCGGAGCAGTTTGAAGAAACAACACACCAGACGATTAACCAACTTCTGGAGGGGCTGTCACTCAATCTTGCCGTGTTGCTGCTGCTTTTTTGCCTGGGCTACCGCGAAATCAGCAAACGGCAGCAAACTGAAACCAAGCTAGAGCAAGAACGCGATTTGACAGCAGCCGTCACGGATACTGCCGATGCACTCATCACCGTGCTCGATCGCCAGGGCAAAATTATCCGTTTTAACAAGGCGTGTGAGTCAGCAACAGGCTATACCTTTGAGGAACTGCAAGGCAGACGACTGGAGGACGTGCTGCTGGCATCGGAAGACGTTAAAGCCGTTCAGGCGATCCTAAACAGCTTACAGACAAAACAGTTAGTGTCCCAACGGCATGAAACGATTTGGGTTACGCGATCGAGCGATCGTCGCCTGATTGACTGGTGCAGCACAGCCCTTTTAGACGCCAACGGTACAGTGGAATACCTGGTGCAAACTGGCACTGATATTACCGAACTGCGACGATCGGAAGCCGCGCTACGAGACAGTGAACAGAAATACCGCTCGGTCGTTGACAGCGTGAGAGAGATTATTTTCCAGCGTGACATGGCGGGTCGGTGGACGTTTCTCAACCCTGCCTGGACAGAAATTATGGGCTGGTCGGTGAGCGAAAGCCTGGGCAAACACTTTCTGGAATTTGTGCCTCCCGATGATCATCAGCAGGTTCTAGGCTACCTACAACCTCTATTGGACGGTAAATTGACCTATCGTCGCCACGAAATTCGCTACCTGACAAAAGATGGCAGCATTCGTTGGATGGAAGTCTTTATCCGCCTGACGGTCAATGCCAGCCTTGTTGCAACTGGTGTTTCTGGTACCCTCAAAGACATCACCGAACGGAAGCGATCGGAGCATCGACGGAATGCTCAGTATGCCGTTACACAGGTTTTAGCAACGGCTGTCAGCCTCAGTGAAGCGACTCCAGAGATTTTGCAAGCCATCTGTGAAGGACTGCAATGGGATGTCGGTCAGCTCTGGAGCATTGATACCGATGCTAATATAGTTCGCTTTGTTGAAACCTGGCACCAACCCAGTTTGAACGTGACTGAGTTTGAAACTTCGGCACGGCAATTAACCTTTACGCCGGGTGTCGGGCTTGTCGGTCGTGTTTGGGCTGCACGCAAACCCGTTTGGATCGCTGACCTTACCCAAGAGCAAAATTTTCAGTCTAAAACGGTTGCTCGCAATGCGGGCTTCAATCAAGCGTGCGGCTTTCCCATTCTGACGGACAACACTGTGGTCGGCGTCATTTCTGCCTTCAACGTTAAGCCCTATGATGTCGATGACGATTTGCTCGACATGATGACGGCGATCGGGTGGCAGATTGGTCAATTCATGGAGCGCAAGCGGGCAGAAGAGAGCGTGCAACGGCAAAACCAGCGATCGCAAATGCTTGCCGCCATTACCCTACGTATTCGGCAATCGCTTGACCTTGATGCCATTTTGAAAACAACCGTGTCAGAAGTGCGAGAGTTTCTTCAGGCTGATCGAGTGCTCATTTACCGCTTTGATCAAGATTTAGAGGGGGATGTTGCAGTCGAATCTGTAGGGCGTGAGTGGTTATCTGCCCTCGGCACTCAGATGCCACCAATCTGTTTTACAGACGGACCCTTACACGCATACCTAACCGGTGCAGTGCTGGCGATCGACGATGTGCAAACAGCAACACTGCCACCGCTTTACGCAGCGAAATTGACGCAGTTTCAAGTGAAAGCAACGGTCGGCGTCCCCATTTTAAACAATGAGCAGATTTGGGGCTTACTGCTGGCTCATCAGTGTTCTGAACCGCGACATTGGAAAACGTTTGAAATTGACTGCCTCAAGCAATTAGCCGATCAAGTCAGCATTGCCCTGGCGCAGGCACGACTGTTAACCGCAGAAGTACAGCAGCGGCAGCAGCTCACCCAGCAAAATCTGGAACTCCAGATCACTCGTGAAGCCGCACTACAGGCAGCCGCCGCTAAAAGTAGTTTTCTAGCAACGATGAGCCATGA
>JBBSHC010000637.1:0-2981 GCA_038253425.1 Leptolyngbyales cyanobacterium
AAAATGTCTAGCTTTCATTCCGCCCCAAGCCAAAATAGTCATTGCGACGACTGCCCGTTCGTCCTGCTTGATGCGAAGGAAGTCTAAGTCTTTCATTCCGCCCCAAGCCAAAATAGTCATTGCGACCCCTTGGCATCAAGATTCCCAACTGGCAACAGTTTCAAGCCTCAGTTTGGCAAACCCCTGCTTCTGCCTCACTTTCGCCCTTCCGTGAAAGGCTTTAGCAAACAGCAGCGATCATAGAATCCATAGCTAGCCAGGAATACAGGAATTTGGCAAACGTGCCAGGAATATTACTCCCGCTTAGGTTTGCCAAAAAAATTGGGAAGAATTCGGTAGCCACTTTGGAGAACCATGCCCTACGCCAGTAACAAAGCAGAAGCACTTCTTTGCTAAAGACATATAGATCCTTGCGGATCATACTCACTTATCTGGTCGCGTAATTTATGATTGAATGCAGGTAACGAACCCATGCCCTAACTTCTCTCATAACCAGACAGCCACACACATTGCTGTAGTGGGGTGAAGTGTCAGGGCACCTCACCAGGAGCGAGCAGCCACCACAGGGGTCTGAAAGTATCCACCTTGCAGTGGTAAAACATAACCCCCTCGATCATCCTAGTCAGTCAGTGAGAATCAGTTAAGGAAAAGCTTGTGACCGATCCAAAGCAACTCTCCCTTCACCAGGACGATCCCCGGCACAGAGGGCACTAAAAGACCTAAGCCTATAGAGCATGTACCTTTGACGTATGGCTCCAATAGTACCGACTTGGAGCAGGAATTGCATTCACGGTGGCTCGGAATTTAACGAATCGTAAGCTGCGATGGCAAGGTTTGCTGACTGTTGAAAAACATCTGCTTCAAACACAGTTTTTTGTAGAACGATTTCTATACCATTCGTGGCGGCACAATCAGTAATTGCTTGGCTTAAGCGGTTGTAATCCCACTAGTGCAGCCGTTCGCCATGTTCTTTAGTGTATCGATCCATCGCTTGCTTGCTGCCATTGCACTTAATTTTGGCTCTGGCAACTAGCTGGCTGTACAAGCGCTCTCGCCATCCACCCGTTACCGGGATGACGATCGTGCTGGCTTTGTACGCCTGCGCTAATTCAACTAACCCTTTAGCAAACAAACGTGCTACCTGCTGACCTAAGCCAGATTCAGTCTGGTGGATACGCCGCTGTGCTTTCTGATCTTTTTGGCGTTGTTTTGAGTGCTCCTGTCGTTGCCGAAAATATTTTTGGAGGAGCCTGTAACCTTCTGGTGAAACCTTACGAGCACTGCGGAGGGTTAAACGCTTACAGCGCATCGCATCAACGACTGTCACGACAAGGTGTTTGTCGAGATCAAGGAGCACACCAACAAAGATGTTGGGGATGCCTTCGTAAAGGGGGCGATCGGGACGTTCAAATGGTTTGGCAGCTTGGAGGCAATCTAGTTTTGGGCGCGGTTTGGCAAGCTTTTCCTGAAGCTTCTGAACTTCCTTTTTCAGATGCTCAAGGCGTTTGAGTTGAGCTTGGCTCTTAGAAGCTTCTGCTACTTGCTGCTCTAACTTGTTCAGCAGGTCTTGTTTCTGCTCTAGCTCTGCTTGGTCATCCTGCAACTTCTTCAACTGTGGCTTCAACTTACGCTGGCGAATCTGTTCTGAGCCTTGCTTTGTTAAGCCGTCGGTATCAAAGGTCCAATGAATCGTGAGCTTGCATTCATTCCAGAACCCTTTGCCTCCGTACTGCTGAAACACCTCGCACTGGGAGCACAACTGTGCGTCTTTTTGATCGCTGGCTTTTTTAGGCTTCCAGATCAGTTCAATGGAGCGGAGCAGCATAAGACTCCCTGAAAATTGACCCTTAGAGCTGTTTTTGGTTTGCCAGTCCTTAAAAAAGGTTTTAATCAGTGATAATTGGCGACGATGGCAACGCACCTCAAACAGCAAGTCACCCCAACCATTCAACTTGAAGAAGATTTTTCCCTTTTGATTCACCTGCCATGATCGGACATCGTCGTAGCCAAAACTAATTGGATAAGGTAAAGCTTTAGGTTCCCTCAAAAAGTCTTGTAGCTTTGGTGTGATTGACTCATGCCAAGCGAAGAAAGCAGCTTCAACTCTTTCGGCTTCAATTTTTATTGATTGCAGTAAATAGGACCCAAGTTGTAGATATTGCTGCTCAGAGGCAGCGTACAGCATAAAAGAATAATTTAAAGCTCGATGGTAAGGGAGATCATCTAATTTGCTCCACTGAAGTACCAGTGCTGTAAGTAAGTGCTGCTCAAGTTGAACATAGGCGTTGGAACCAGAAAGATAAAGCAAAAGTGAGCAATATAAAAAGTAATACCGCTCAAGTTCCGTTGCATCTGAGAGCGGCATGTCAATTAAAGCTTCCAGTCGTTGGTCAAACGCCTGATCAGGAAAGAGATTTCTTGTTCTCGGAAGCTGCCCTAGAAGCTGCTTTTCCAGGCGCTCTATTTCAACTCGCTTTGCTTCCAGGCGTTCAGTAAGAGAGCGTTGTGCGGCTTTATTTCTATCTTTACCCTTTTTAGGCTGCTTTAATTTGACTTGTACCTCATTTATATTCTTGAGTAGATGAACAATGGCACGACGACTCAACACCGCTTCTGTTTCGTCAAATTGCTTGAATAGAACATTGAATGGCGTGTGATTGCCACTAGCATCAGTCAATTCACCTTTAGCTTCTAGTTCAGCGAGGATTTGTGCTGCTCTCTGCTCGATTTCATACTGGCTGAAATAACTGCTTTCGGCTAATACAGCATCACTTTCGACAACTGCCAGCCAACGGCGTTTCCCCCTTATTTTATGAATCAACTGTTGGTGAGCAGCAAACCAGCTTTCGATGATTTCTTCGACGCGCTTAGTCGCTGCGGTATAGAAGCGCCCAGACATCTTGCTAAACTGAGGCGTGTTTGCCAGAGCATCATGTAATGCTTTTACTAGCCCCTCTGGCAAACCATTTTGCCCCCGCTTA
>JBBSHC010000638.1:0-2979 GCA_038253425.1 Leptolyngbyales cyanobacterium
CCCTGCCCCTGTGAGATAAGGGCTGGGGATAAGAGTAGTACGGCATTCAGATCAAACATTGCCGGGTTGATAGGCACGTGAAGCCTAAAACCTCGATCCCACCGTTTGAAGGGGCAGCGCGGCAGGTCCCTCTTTATAGGGTTGGTGGCTTCTGTGTAAGTCCTGCAAAGTGAACAGCAACAATTTTTAGAATGCTTACGAGGTATCAGAGTGCAAGAGCTGACAGCAGATGTCTTAGTAGTGGGTGGCGGCACAGGGGGCACAGCCGCAGCGATCCAGGCGGCTCGACGTGGTGCAAAGACAATTCTCGTCAGTGAGTTTTCATGGTTAGGCGGCATGTCGACCAGCGCAGGTGTTTCGGCACCCGATGGCAATGAGCTACGCGCGTTTCAAACGGGTATCTGGGGCACATTTTTGCAAGCGTTACATCAGCGACAGCCCGGTGGCTTAGATCACGGATGGGTTAGCTTTTTCACCTACGATCCTCGTGTGGGGGCAAAGATTTTTGCTGATTGGGTCGCTGCGTTGCCCAATTTGCAGTGGATCGCAGGACAGACACCCAGGGACGTTATCGTGCAGGGCGATCGCGTCACTGGAGTGCATTTTTCAGCAGTCACGATCCATGCCCAAATCATCCTGGATGGCACTGAGTTGGGCGACCTTCTGGCGCTGGCAGACGTGCCTCACCGTTGGGGATGGGAGTTGCAAGCAGAGTTTGACGAACCAAGCGCTCCCGTTGCGGCAAATGCACTCATGCAGCAGTACCCGGTTCAGGCTCCTACATGGGTAGTAGTGATGCAGGACTACGGTGAGGGCGCGATCGCGCCTGAGATCCCGCCGCCGCCACAGGATCATCCCGATCGCTTTACTGGGGCTTGGGCTAAAGACGGAGGAGATCACTTTCTCAACTACGGTCGGTTGCCAGGGAATCGCTTCATGATCAATTGGCCCATCAACGGCAATGATTATGGAGAAGGGATCGAGCGTCTCCTGCTTGCTGAGAAACGGGAGGAATTTTTGTGGGAAGCGCTGTGGCACACTCAAAGCTTTGCCCGCTTCATTCAACAACAGCTCGGTCGTCGCTATGGGTTGGCGATCGATGCCTTTCCTTTAGGAGTGGCGAGTCCAGAATCGGGGAGCAAGAATCAGGCGGTGCTGGGGGGCGGTGCCTATGCGCTGCATCCGTATTATCGAGAAAGCAGGCGCTTACGAGGGTTGACGACTATTCGGGAGCAGGACATTCTGCCTCTAAAACAGGGGTGTGTGGCACCTTTACCGCTTACTGTTTCGGGGTATGGCTGCACTCAGGCAGAAACAATCTGCGACGCGATCGCGATCGGCAATTATGCAAACGATCACCATTACCCCAGCGGCGACATTCCACTAGCGCCAAAGTCAATGCGTTGGGGCGGACGCTGGACAGGCACTCCGTTTACGATCCCCTATCGATCGCTGGTTCCAGCAACCACAGACGGGCTGTTGGCTTGTGAGAAAAATATTGCTGTTTCCCACATGGCGAATGGTGCCACACGGCTACAGCCCTTAGTGTTGGGGATCGGGCAGGCAGCAGGCATGGCGGCAGCACTCTGCATTGAACAGCATTGTCAACCACGGGATCTCAATGTGCGATCGCTTCAGGAGGCTCTGTTAAGTGATGCGATCGCGCCGACCGCTGTGATTCCCTTACTCAATGTGCCTGCTACTGATCCTGATTGGCAGCCTTGGCAGCACTATTATTTGGATCGTCCCGAAGCTTACCCAGCGGATGGACTTTGCCCAAGAAAGGATGGCGATGAGTCGAGTAGAAGCAAACCTAGAGCGACTAATGCCGACCCAGACTCAACTCAAATGATCAGCGGCATCTTTCAAAGGCGCTGTCTCCAGGAATATACGCTTCTGGTCACTCAACCTGACACGCTAAATGGCTTGACTTTGAGCCTGGTGACATTGGACGCAGACATCAATCAATCGTTGGCAAAGATCGCTCACGCCCAACCAGTTAAAGTATCAGGAAGCCTAAACCCATCCGGGAAATGGCTACTGGTTGACGCGATTTGCTCCCATCCATAGCGCTCAATTCTATAGGGATGACTGGTTCAACCAATGGCTGATCTAGCCCAGAGATTAACTAGAACTGACCACTTAACGTGCGTGAAATGCCCTGGTTAGGCTTCTCCCACACGTCATCAGCAACCGTCAACTTAGCTGGCTTAAAGCGCTTCAAGACAACCTTGATGCCCTGTGCGCCCTCTTGCTCCAAATCTTCTACATATCCTGGCTTGGCGCTGGCGGCTCCGTTAGCGCTGAGAAACGGACCAAAATAATAGGTGCAAGCAGGTGTTTCTGTTTTCACTTCAACCCACCAAGCTAACCCGAATAGATCTAACAGACTTGTTAAAAGCTCTTTCATGAGTGTCTCTGTTGATTTACTGATGGTCTATTAAGTGCTTACGGGAGGACTGCAAGTAACCGTGGCTGGTTCTTGCAGTTTGTATACTGCGTTGAATTTATTTTTTCAACCGCATTGCCTTCTCTACTGTATCCATATGCAATGTATTCGACCAGCGCTGGCGAAAAATTTCGTAGAGAGCCATACCCGTAGCCACAGACGCATTCAAGCTGGGCGTGTTGCCACTCAACGGGATCGAAACCAAACCATCACATGCACGCTGCGTTAAAAGACTTAAACCGTCTCCTTCTGAACCAACAACCAAGACCACTGGACCCGAAAACTGCACGGTTGGCAGCGCTTGACTCCCTCCGCTAGCGGTGCCGTAAATCCAAAAGCCGGCTGCCTTCAGCTCTTCTAAGGCACGACTCAAATTAACGACACGCGCCACTGAGAAAGTTTCTAACGCACCTGCTGCCACTTTAACGACCGTCGATGTTACACCAACCGCACGTCGTTGCGGAATGACTAAGCCCTGGGCACCGATCGCTTCGGCAGTGCGAATGATGGCACCCAGATTGTGGGGATCG
>JBBSHC010000639.1:0-2977 GCA_038253425.1 Leptolyngbyales cyanobacterium
GCATCACCGAACAAAGCGGCAGGCTCACCGAAGGCATGACCGAGTTTAGAGCTGACATGGCAGAAATTAGGGAAACCGTGAGAGAACAGTCTAAAGTGAGCCAGCAGCAGGCTGAAAGCGTAGCGCGACTAGCTCGCATCGCTGAACAATTATTAGAAGCCAAGCGTTAAATAGACGATCACTCGATCGCTGTTGTTGCCGCTCTTTGCTTAAAAAACCACCTCAGCTTGTTAACCAAAATGGATCTCCACTAGATGACGAAGCCTATAGCCATTGTGTTACTTTCTGGCGGACTCGACTCTGCCACTGCTGCGGCTCAAGCGATCGCCGATGGCTACAGCGTCATCGCCCTTTCCATTGATTACAGTCAACGCCATGCGCGTGAACTGCTGGCTGCGAAACAAGTCGCGGCACATTTTGGCATTCAGCAGCATTTTGTGATGGCAGTCAACCTGGCGCAGTGGGGTGGTTCAGCGCTCACCGATGAGGCAGTGGCGGTGCCGCTGGATGGTGTGCAACCTGATGTCATTCCAGTTACCTATGTACCAGGGCGAAATACAGTCTTCATTGCGATCGCGCTTTCGCTGGCAGAAGCTAAAAAGGCAGAGGCAATCTATTTAGGTATTAACGCGATCGATTACTCCGGTTACCCAGATTGCCGCCCCGACTATCTAGAAGCCTATCAACACCTGGCTACCCTATCATCTAAAGCCGGACTGGAGGGTAAAGCACCCAGGCTCGTCGCCCCTCTGGTCAGAGATAGCAAGGTAGATATCGTGCGCCGCGCCTTGCAATTAGGGGTGCCGATCGCGCAAACCTGGTCCTGCTACCAGGGCGAAACCGCTCCTTGTGGCTTATGTGACTCCTGCCGCATTCGCGATCGTGCTCTCATTGAGGCAGCACGGGCTGATCTGGCAACCTCCATTGGTCAAGCCGCCTCGTAAGACAAGCCATCATGCGCCGTGCTTGATGGCAAAGGTAAAAATACTTGCGTACCTAGAGCCGTGGGGCATGGCGATCGTAGAGTTGCAGCGAGTCGATCATTGCAACTTTTTAGTGAGGCACAAGAGAGCGATCGCCCAGAAGTACATCATCAACACTCTATGTTTTTCTTTATTGAAACTGTGACCAAAATCACACTACAGCTTCATTAAAACTCTGTGTTCTGATGGCAGCTCGTATTCCCATAGTGGATGCGCCACAAAAGAACAACAACTAAGCTGATAACCATAAACTCGTGGATTGCTCACCTGTCAAACTCACACCCACAAAATTCTAAATATCAAAGGAATCATACAATGTCTTTTACCCCCGTTAAAGCAATCTGGGCAGGTGCCTTTGCCATCAGCTTGGCTACACTACCTCTAGCACTTTCTGCCTCGGCTCAAACAGGTACTTCCGGCACTACAACATCTCCTGGTACAACCACCACCGCTCCCGGTAGCACCTCTGGAACGACCACTGCTCCCGGCAACACGTCTGGTGCGATGTCCAGTCAGGGTACAGATTCGACCAGAGACGATCGCGGCTTCGACTGGGGTTGGTTGGGCTTACTCGGCTTGGCTGGTTTAGCTGGTTTAACTCGTAAGCCTGAGCAACATCAGGTCCACCGTGACCCAAGTGAAGCAACTCGCTCCACTCCTAGAATGTAAAGCGTGGAGCGCTTGGAGCTAGATTTTTAGAGAATATGCTGTCCAAGCAAATTTAGACAGCATATTTTTTTGCATTGCTGTCCGTAAAACAGAGCGTCCTTTATTCCCAAGCATGGGTGCATCCCAGTTTATGTAATGAGCAGAATATTCAAAGAGCCAGTAGAAAGATAGGTTCCCTTAAAGCTGCTTTGTAAAGTCGCTTGAAACCCTTGCAAATCAGTGGTTTTTGAAAAACTACTCTTACAGCCGTTTGCACTTGCATTCACCACACCTGCTACCCGTCTTTCCAGGACTATGGTTTACCGGATTGAGAACCGCTACCATTGAGCGATCACAAGCTGAAAATCAGGCGAGTGAAGAACTTCAGGCTTCTTGAGCTTTACTTTATAAGTTAGCTCTAAGATCTTACTTGAACAGGCATGACGAGATACGTCATTTTGATGCTGCCGAGAGGGGTGACGATCGCCGGACTCGTTGCCGTATTCAACTGGATTTGAATTTCGGTAGTGGCGATCGCTTTCAAGCCGTCCATCAGATACTTCACGTTAAATGCCACATCCAGATCATCGCCCGAAATTTGGGCAGGAATCGTTTCTTTGCCGCTGCCGACATCTTGAGCATCGACGGAGAGAGAAAGCAACTGGCTGGTACTGTCCAGGGTCAGTTTCACAATATTGTTTTTCTGGTCTGCCATCACTGCAATACGCTCCAGGGCACCGAGAAGCAGCAGTCGTTCAGCGGTGATTTGGCGGGAGAACTGACGCGGCACCAGTTGACGATAGTTAGGGTACTGTCCTTCCAATAGACGGCTGGTGAGGCGTTGATCAGTCCATTCAAAAACAACCTGGCTCTGGTCAAAATGAACGGCGACATCGCTTCCGGTTTGCCGCTCCAGCATTTTAGTCAGCTCTTGCAGCGCTTTTGCCGGAATCGTTACATCTAGCGTTTTATCTGGATCTTGGGCAACCTTTACCCCAGTTTCAGCGGCATCAGCATTGACCGTTTGCACGACCGTGAGACGATGACCATCCGTAGCGGCAAACTCCAACCCATCGGGCTGCATGGTCAGGTGAACGCCCGTGAGAACCTGCTTTGTTTCGTCACTACTGGCAGAGAAAAGGGAACTCCGCAGACCTTCAATCAAGCTCTCAACGGGTAGATGCGCCACTTCACCATCTTCCACCACAGGCAATTCGGGAAATTCATCGGCTGTCATCCCACGCATCTGATAGCGCCCCGACGCACAGGTTAATGTGGTCAAAAAGCTAGAATCTCCTTCGCCATCGTTGCCATCCTCCAGGGTGATGTCACCATCTGGCAGACGA
>JBBSHC010000640.1:0-2974 GCA_038253425.1 Leptolyngbyales cyanobacterium
ACAGCGTTGTGCTTCTCAAGCTTCACAGGATTCCTTACCTACCTGCAAGCAACAGTAGGCGAATCTCCAGTCAGCGTTAACATTTTGTATAAAACTGGCGGACCCTTACTTAGCTATGATGCTAACGTCAAGAAATGTAATAATCTTAGTAGCTGTCCTCAGAAAGCGACGAACAGCCGCATTGGGGGATTGTTTTAGCCTCTGGTAACACTGGTTATAGAAGGGGCAGTCCTTCGATCGCTCCAGCAACAACGCCAGACTCAGGCGCACGTTTTGAGCGCCCACCCAGCCCTTGCCAAACCCCTTTCTTAGTAGAACTAAACGTAGTCATGACACAAATTTCTGGATCTTCGGACGTGCCTGATATTGGGCGTCGTCAATTCATGAACCTTTTGACCTTTGGTGCGGTGACCGGCACGGCGCTGGGTGCCCTTTATCCTGTGATCAAGTATTTTATTCCGCCCTCAACTGGTGGCGGCGGCGGCGGTGTCACTGCTAAAGATGCACTCGGCAACGATATTTTGGTGAACGATTTTATTGCCAGCCATACGCCGGGGGATCACGTTCTCGCTCAAGGACTGAAAGGCGACCCCACCTATATTGTGATCAAAGAAGATAAGGCGTTGGCTGATTTTGGCATCAATGCCGTTTGCACTCATTTGGGTTGCGTTGTGCCCTGGAATGCGGCTGAAAACAAGTTTAAATGCCCCTGTCACGGGTCTCAGTATGACAGCAATGGTAAGGTTGTCCGTGGTCCCGCACCGCTATCGTTGGCGTTAGCCCATGCAGCCGTCGTTGATAATAAAGTGAGCTTTACCCCCTGGACTGAAACCGATTTTCGTACTGGCGAAGACCCCTGGTGGTCGTAGATTGAGCCTTGAATCGTTTGCTGATTGTCCTTTGCTAATGACACGTTCGTTACTGATGAAAAAGATCCTTTTAGAGAGATGGATGCTGATCGCTGGGCTTTTGCAGCAAGCTGCTCTGGCAGTTGTAGCGATCGCAGTGTTCTTAACAGGTAGCCTAGTGCTGCCTCAAACTGCTGCTGCTTACCCAATCTTTGCCCAGCAAGCGTACGAAAATCCTCGTGAAGCGACGGGGCGGATTGTTTGTGCAAACTGTCACCTGGCAGCCAAACCAACCGAAGTTGAAGTACCTCAATCGGTTCTGCCCGATACTGTGTTTGAGGCAGTGGTTAAAATTCCTTACAACACCAGCGTGCAGCAAGTGGTTGGCGGTGGCGAGAAAGGACCGCTGAATGTCGGTGCGGTGATGCTTCTGCCTCAGGGCTTCAAAATTGCGCCTGAAGATCGCATACCTGAAGAGATGAAGGAGAAGGTGCAAGACCTTTACTTCCAGCCTTACAGCGAAGATAAAGAAAATATTGTCGTCATCGGACCGTTGCCCGGTGAGCAGTATCAGGAAATTGTCTTCCCAGTGCTGTCTCCCGATCCCAAAACCAACAAAGCCGTTAAATTTGGTAAGTACCCCGTTCATGTCGGCGGCAATCGGGGTCGTGGACAAATCTACCCCAACGGTGAAAAGAGCAACAACACGGTCTATAACGCCTCTGAAGCTGGCACCATTAGCCAGGTTACGAAGGCGGAAGAGGGCGGTTACACTGTCACCATTCAGATGGGAGATGGCAAAACAGTCGTTGATACCATTCCTGCGGGTCCTGAGCTAGTGGTGGCAGAAGGGCAAGAAGTGAAAGCGGGTGATGTGCTGACGGCTAACCCTAACGTGGGTGGCTTTGGTCAGGCGGATGGCGAGATTGTGCTGCAAAACCCCGATCGCATCAAGGGTCTGCTGGCATTCTTCGGCATTGTTGTCCTCTCGCAAATCCTGCTCGTACTGAAGAAGAAACAGGTCGAGCGCGTTCAGGAAGCTGAGATGAATTTCTAATTTTTAGACTCAGTTGATCATAGCGAAGGGATGGGCAATGCCTGTCCCTTTTTCTTGAGCGCTTTGCTTGAGCGCCTGCTAGGGCGGTAGCAATATGCTCGATGTCACTCCTCACAAAGTTCCCCGTTCTCTTTCTTGAAAGGAATGCCCGCATTAATCGCGTCGATTTCGCGTTGCTCCATTTCATTGACCTGATCAATATAGGAACTGAAGACGTGCATTAAACGAGGATTGTAAAAGCGGTGTAGGGAATGGTTTGGTGTTGCCGGAAAGCCGCGTCGTTTTTTGTGGCGTCCGCCCGCGCCGGGATCAAAGGTTTGAATGCCGTTGGCGATCGCCCATTCGATCGGAGTGTAGTAGCAGGCATCAAAGTGGAGACAGTCAATTTCCTGGGACGATCCCCAGTAACGCCCGTAAAGGTTGGTGCCTTTGGTAAGGCAAAAAGACATGCCGATCGGCTGTGGGCTTTTCTCGTCATAAGCAGCAACGAATAACACGCGATCGCGGTAGTTGGGATAAAGCTGCTCAAAAAATTTGCGAGTCAGATATTTGCTGCCCCACCAGCCAAATTTGTCGCAGGTGTCGCTGTAGAAGTCGTACATGAGGGGAAAGAGCGACTCTGGAATGGCATCACCTGTGAAAGTGCGAATGGTTAAACTTGCCGTTTCTACCGCTTTGCGTTCGCGCCGGATATTACGTCGCTGATTGGCGTTAAATGCGCCCAAATACGTATCAAACGTCTGGTAGCCCTGGTTTTGCCAGATAAAGCTATGGTGCAGCCAACTCAGAAACCCGTGCTGCTCCATTGTCGATCGCCACTCTGGATCAACATACAAAAAGTTGCAGCCAGAAATTTGATTGCTCAGGCAGAACTGGTCGATCGCGCTCACCATCAGTTCCGTTAAAACAGCCTCATCTTCGTTGGGTGCAATCAAAAAGCGATAACCTTCTGCGGGCGTAAAAGGCGACATACCCAACAGTTTTGGATAGTACTCAATGCCCAAACGCGCTGCTACATCTGCCCATTGATGGTCAAACACAAACTCGCCATAGCTGTGTCCTTTCACAT
>JBBSHC010000641.1:0-2956 GCA_038253425.1 Leptolyngbyales cyanobacterium
AAAGCGGCAGCATCGCTTAACGTTTGCCACAAACTTTTCTCTAGCTGCTGTCGTCAAACAAATAGAATTTTACAAAGCGAGAAAGCTCACCCCGGTTGAGTTGTGAAAGCTTGCAGGGGTGAAGCATACTGTGCTTTTACACTGGCTCCAATCATCAATGCAAGCACTAGTGGAAGCACGCTTACCATGAATGCCCCTAGGAAGTGTTCCAGCAGGTGCTAAAAGTAACAGCAGCAAGTCTATCAACTGCACCTAAAGCAGACAGCATCGAATGAAGCGGCAACTGTTTGCTGTTCACAAAAACTTTGTCCCCCCTTACAACCTCAAAAGCCACTCCTTCAACACCGCTTCTTGCAAGAAGCGCTAAGCATGAGCATGAAGTAGAAACTATCAGCTTTACGGGCGGTTTTCTGGTCAAACCAGAGGGCGAGTTTCATCACTTTGTAATGGAATATAGCAAGACAACTAGAATTTTACAAGTAAGAATAGCTGACCGATACCTGATAGCCTGACATTGGGAGCAACCCTAGGTTAGAACCGATCTGGTTCATCCGTTGGTGTTTTCAAGGTAGTTTCGAGAATGCCACTGTCTTTCGGGTAGCGACGTCGGACAACGGTGGCATTTAATAAAAACAAAGCCAAGTCCCGCCCTGTGGATCAAGCAGAACGGCAGTCAGCGACGGTTGATCGAACTGCCCTAGATAGTACCAGACAATGCTGCCCGTCGTGGTCACTACAGCAGTCCAGCGATCGCTAATGATGGCTAAGGCACGAATCCCAAGAAACTCATCTGTCAGCAAGCGCCTTGACCGAGACTTTGCCTTAAGCCACCGTCAAAAAGATCGCACAGGTTCGTTTTAATCGCCTGATCCCAATACCAATTCTCAATCGAGCGACCGATGAAAACCCCCCTTCCCCTTGTTAAAAAATGGTCAGAGGGAGCGCATCCGTCGCTGTAAAATCGAGAATCGGTATGAGAGTCAAAGGCAAAGCTCGATCGCTCAGAGTACAGAATTGGTTCTGATTACCTTCCAGGTTTATGGAGGACAGACCCTGAGTTTACGCTGTAAGGTTCAGGCTGCCTGACTTAGCGCCTGACCTGGCTTGAGGACGATCTTGATGCAGTTGTCTTGTTTGTTCTTGAAGATCTCGTAGCCGTGCGGTGCTTGTTCGATCGGTAGTGTATGGGTGATCAAAAACGATGGGTCGATGTCGCCCTTTTGAATGTGTTCCGTTAAGGGTTGCAAATAGTTGTGAACATGCGTTTGCCCCGTTTTCATGGTCAAGCCCTTGTTCATAAAGGCACCCATTGGCATCTTGTCTACAAAGCCAGTGTAAACACCCGGAACCGACACGGTGCCGCCTTTACGACACGCCACGATCGCTTGACGCAGCACATTCGGACGATCGGTTTCCAGCCGTACCGCTTGCATCGCTTTGTCATAAAAGCCTTCCAAACCCATACCGTGAGCTTCCATGCCCACCGCATCCATTACCGAATCGGGACCGCGCCCTCCAGTCATTTCTTTCAATGCTTCACCGACTTCGACTTCTTCAAAGTTAAGGATTTCGGCTCCACCGTCTTTTGCCATTTGTAGACGTTCAGGAACGCGATCGATGGCAATGACCCGCTCTGCACCCAGCAAAAAGGCGCTTCTAATGGCGAACTGTCCCACTGGACCACAGCCCCAAATCGCCACCGTATCGCCCGGTTGAATATTGCAGTTTTCGGCTGCCATATAGCCAGTGGGGAAAATATCGGTCAGGAACAGGACTTGTTCATCCGTTAAGCCATCGGGAATCTTGAACAACCCGGTATCGGCGAAGGGCACACGGGCGTACTCGGCTTGACCACCTGCATAGCCACCTGTCAGATGGGAGTAGCCAAACAGACCGGAGGGCGAGTGACCCATCACTTTTTCCACCATCCAGGCGTTGGGATTTGAGTTATCGCAAAGTGACCATAAGGTGCGATTACAAAAGAAGCAGCTACCGCAGGCAATGGTAAAGGGAACAACGACCCGATCGCCAATGGCAAGCGGTTCACCATTGTTCCGTGGGTTGCCCTCCTTGACTCCACTGCCTAACTCAACAATTTCTCCCATAAATTCATGACCCAGAATATCGCCTGGTTTCATCGTGGGGTTGAAGCCATCGTACAGATGCAGATCAGAACCACAAATAGCGGTTGACGTGATTTTGATGATTGCATCCCGTGGATTAAGGATTTTAGGATCAGGTACAGTTTCAACTTGTACCTTGTGGGTTCCTTCCCAGCAAACTGCCTTCATTGTTTTTCCTCTTTTAGTTAGTTTCTAACAGCTAGTTGCGATTAGTGGTGTCCTGTGGGTTGCCCTTCGGTTGTGGCAATCTCGCCTGTTTCCATCAACATTTTGAAGCGACGTAGATCGTCCCCAATTTGCTGTTCGGGTGATTCCCCAAAGAGTTTGGCGATCGCGGCTCCAATCACGCCCGCAGGCGGCTTGTATTCCGTCACCACTTTTACTTCAGTGCCGCGATCGTTGGGGGCTGGTTGAAAGTAAATGGCACCAGAATTGTCTATATCAGCCCCTTCAACTGATTTCCAGGCAATCATTTCGTTCTCTCTATCTTCAGTGATGTCTGCATCCCACTCAACGGTTGCATCAAGCGGTCCACTGGTCATCCAGTGCGATCGTTTACTGTCATAAACCTTGACAGCTTTAAGATGCTTCATAAAGTGAGGCAGGTTTTCAAAATCGTGCCAAAAGCGGTAGAGTGCCGCTGCGGGCTTATTGATGGTTAAGGTCTTTTCAACTTTGATTGGTTGGTTCATTCCCATTGCCTCCTGTACATGCTGATGGTCGGTGCAATTACTTGTTAGCCGCCTCCGGTTTAACGAGCTGACCATGCAGTTCAGCCTTAACGGTTTCAGGTAAGACCCTACCCACCGAAATCATCACCTTTGTGATCAGCG
>JBBSHC010000642.1:0-2952 GCA_038253425.1 Leptolyngbyales cyanobacterium
ATTCTCTCATCTGGAGATTTAACGACTCGTGAAATGTTTGAGATTTTCAGCCAAGAGACTGGAATCTCTACCCCGACGGATGCTCCTGAACCTGTTGTTCGGGTCGTTGGCACTGTCTTAGACGTGATCGGTCGCACCTTTTCGTGGCAACCTCCGATTGACCGAGAACGAGTTCATTATCTCTACGATCGCTGTGTGCGAGTCGATGCCTCCAAAGCAAGACAAGAGCTTGGCTGGAATCCCCGATCGGTTGAAGACACGCTCAAAGAATTAGTTAAACGGTAATTACGACAACGCTCTTCATCAAACGTTTAGAAGACTTCAGTAGAGCATAGTTTCCATCACGATCTCCGATTTGCAAGAAAAAAGCCCAGCGATCGCTGGGCTTCTTCAAAACCTATCCAACACCAATGGTTAGAAGGTGAAGGTCGTTCTCACTGTGCCGATCACAACGTCATCGTTGTTGTTATTCTGACCAGGGTTAATGATCCAAATCACACCAGGCGTGATCGAGATGTTGTCGTTTAGCTGGTACTTGTAAAAACCTTCCAGGTGTAAAGGAATGCTGTTGCCCACACCAGCGGCTCTCTGAACAGCAGTCGGGTTAGAGAGGTAAGGCTCTGCACCTGCCATGAAGCCCAAAAGGTTGCCTCTCTTACCAAAGTCAGGGAATGCCAGCCCAGCACCATAAGTCCAGATAGTGCGAGAACCATTTCCATCCCCAACAAAGTCAGCATTGATGTAAGATCCAAAGCCGTTCAGCACAATTTTAGGGCTAAGTCTAAAGGCAACTTCGGCTCCGTAGGCATTAACTCTAGCTGGAGCAACCGTGATAGGTGTTGCGCCTGTTGTGCTAAATCCTTGGTTTGCAAACGAAGTACCAGAAGCACCAGTGCCGCCGTTTCCGGTGTCAAAGATCGCTGATCGTCTATAAGCATTGACATAGGTTAAACCTAGACTCAGTGCTTGACTAGGCTTGAAGGTTATCTGCCCCAGTGCAGAGTAACTGCCATTAAACAAACCGTTCCTATTAGAAGGGTCGTTTGCGCTAGCAACCACCGAGGAAAGAGCATTACCGATGGTGTCACGACCGTTTGAGTTATCCGCCAAATAGCCAGCGCTAATCGTGAACGCTGGAGTCAAATCAACGTTTACGCCAATACCACTACCACCACCAATTAGGTAGATGGGGTTGCGCTGAGCAAACACCGAGAGAGGACCCGTACCTCCATCAAAGGCATCAAGAGCAGGGCTAACGGTAGGTGCATAATCATAGTGCAAACCTCCTACTGCTGGAATGTAAACGCGAACCTTTTCGTTGAGGTTGAAGAAGTAGGCAACCCAGTCAGCGTAGATTTGGTTTCCACCCGTATTGCCAAAGTTGAAGGTTTGAAGCCCTTCAGCATTCGTACCAGGAGCATTCCCCGCACCGAGTCGGTTTGGATTTTGTAGGTTGAAAGCTCCTGCATTGCCAGCCGCAAGACGAGTGACCAACAAGTCCTTACCCGTGAAGCTGGTATTCAATGCAAGACGAACCCTGTCCTGAAATACTGTGTTGTTGCCACCCGTGCCTCTAACCCCAAACTCGTCAGTGATTGCAAAGATTGCTTCACCCGCTAGCTTGGTGGTTGTAGAGAACTGCTGCTTCTCTAACGTTGAAGTACGAGCTTCTAGAGCATCGACACGACCGCGTAGAGTTGCCAATTCAGCCGCAAATTCTTCTTGCAGCTTTTGCAGGGTTGCCAAGTCTTCTTTCTTAACCAAGTCAGCCGTTGAAGCTGCGATTAATTCGTTGACACGATCGAGACACGCATTCAAACCTGCAGCAAACTCAAAGCGGGTTAAAGCGCGGTTTCCGCGAAAGGTCTTGTCGGGATAGCCCACAATACAGCCGTAGCGCTCGACCAGAGATTGCAAGGCTTGAAATGCCCAATCTGTTGGGCGAACGTCAGACAGTTGAGACACAGAGGTGACTTGCCCAACCGATGCGCTGGACTTTCCTTCACGACTGTAACGGTTGATTTGGTCGATCGAGTCCGTTTCAGAGTTAGGTGCAGCAGAAACCTGAGCAATTTGAATTGGAGCAGTCTTATCCGCTTTAGTCTCTGTCGATTTCGCAGAAACTTCTAGCTTGAGCGGATTGGCTTCGGGAGCCGCAACCTGAGCGACTTGAAGGGTTTTGACAGAAACAGATGGTGCAGCAAGTGCCTCAATTTCTTGAGATTTAGCTTCGATCGCAGACAGAGAGGGTGAAACCACCACTGACTTTTCTGCGGCGATCGCGCTCGAAGAAACCGCTAAAGCAGCACCCAAAACTGCTGGGCTGATGACTAATGAACTCAACAGAAGTTTAAACATGGATATTTTCCTCACACCTACTTAATAGAGCGGCTGTTTGAGCCTTCTATAGCTTGTAATCTGAACTCGTGAACGACAGCAAAATCAGAAAACCTACTCAAGACTACCACTTGAGCGTTTAGATGTTGTGTGGCAGATCACAAATAAACAGTGACTCTGGAAATGATAGCAGATGTTTGTCCTGAGCGCATTTCACTTTCAACAAACATGGGTTCTCAAGAAGTGTTCACTGACTGAACGTTGCCTCAAGCTTTTCAAAAGTTGCCCTTGAGTTGCCTCTATCGAAAGGAATAGATGCTGTCGAGGAACCATTAATTCTCTAAAGCCTTGAGGAAAGCAACCAAATGCTGTTTGTATCAATGGTTACCAACGTTGCCCTTTAAAAAACTATCCGCTCCTGCCATAAAGAATCTTGGTAAACCAAAATCCTAAGGAGCAGGAGCGGTGTAGCGGGTCTTCAGATTGAAACCAGACTGCCGGAAGGGACTCCAGGCTAGTCAGCCGTCATGGATGAGCTATCTCTACCAGGGTGGAAGATCTAACTCTAGAGAACAGCCCCGGCGCGCAGCCAGTTAAACACAATCTGACGACCCA
>JBBSHC010000643.1:0-2950 GCA_038253425.1 Leptolyngbyales cyanobacterium
AAGGTGAGCTAAATAAGCATTGAAAACGCGTTGCAAAATAAATGATGCAAACATAAAGCTGTGTAACGATCATTTCCGAAAGATTGAGAAATGATCCGCCAAGAATATAGAAGCCTTACCGTATAGTTTTACATTGCGTCCTAGAGGCAGGTCATGAGCAACATTTCAAGATACCGTTTAGTCTGCACCCTTTCGTTCGGCGATATTTACGGTCAGATTATTGTTTGGTTGATTGTTATTTTCGTTAGTTTGGCAGCCGCACTAGCATTTATGGGAGCTAGCAAGCCAATTTATGCCCTATCTATCGTTGGCTTAATTCTAGTACTAACCTTACCGTTCTTGCTGTTTGCGTTTGTCACCACGTTGCTGAATCATGTTGAACTGTTATCAGTTGATCCGGCTGCTAGTCGAGACAAGACACCCACATCACCCAACCTTTCTAGCCAGCGCACTGCTCAAGTAGCCAGTTGAGTCAATGACAGTTAGGTTTGGCAGATGAGAGAAGAGAAGGGGAAAAGCTAAGGTTCGGATTAAAGCAGTTTTACCGCCTGGCTTCTTTCTACAGCGCCTTTCTAAAGAAGTTCCTTGTCTTTTGGCAGGGGACTTTTAATTTTGGCAGGATAGATGCAGTTATCCTTCATCGCGATCGCTGACTATGATTGAGCATGACGTAATTATTGTGGGTGGTGGACTTGCCGGATCACGGGCAGCTCTAGAGCTGATTCGCACCCATCCCAGCCTTAACGTGGCGGTAGTGGCAAAAACCCATCCCATTCGCTCCCATTCGGTGGCGGCACAGGGTGGCATTGCTGCCTCGTTGAGAAATGTAGACTCTGCCGACAGTTGGGAAGCGCACGCGTTTGATACTGTCAAAGGGTCAGATTACCTTGCCGATCAGGACGCGGTGGAAATCCTGACGCGAGAAGCCCCCGATGTCGTGATTGATCTAGAACATATGGGGGTGTTGTTCTCTCGCTTGCCCGATGGACGCATTGCCCAACGTGCCTTTGGCGGACATACTCACAACCGCACCTGCTACGCAGCAGATAAGACGGGTCACGCCATTTTGCATGAACTTGTTTGCAACCTGGTTAGCCGTGGCGTCACCATCTACGACGAATGGTATGTGCTGCGGCTCATTTTGGAGGAAGGACAGGCGAAAGGTGTGGTGATGTACCGCATCGAAGATGGTCAGCTTGCGATCGTTCGTGCCAAAGCGGTGATGTTTGCCACAGGCGGCTATGGTCGCGTTTACAACACCACTTCTAACGACTATGCCTCGACAGGCGATGGACTTTCGATGTCGGCGCTGGCTGGTTTACCACTCGAAGATATGGAGTTTGTTCAGTTTCATCCCACTGGGTTGTATCCCGTTGGTGTGCTGATTTCCGAAGCGGTACGGGGAGAGGGTGCCTACCTAATTAACAGTGAGGGGCAGCGGTTTATGGCAGAGTATGCGCCCAGTCGGATGGAATTGGCTCCCCGCGATATTACCTCCAGAGCTATTACCCGCGAGATCCGTGCTGGGCGAGGCGTTTATCCCGATGGCAGAACGGGTGGACCATGCGTTTATCTGGACTTGCGCCATATGGGACGCGAAAAGATTATGAGCCGTGTGCCGTTTTGCTGGGAAGAAGCCCATCGCCTGGTTGGGGTAGATGCGGTGACACAACCGATGCCTGTGCGCCCCACGGTGCATTATTCGATGGGTGGCATTCCAGTCAATACCGACGGGCAGGTGAGAAGCAGTGCTGACGACTTAGTAGAGGGCTTCTTTGCGGCGGGTGAGGCGGCGTGTGTTTCGGTGCATGGCGCAAATCGCCTGGGCAGTAACTCGCTATTGGAATGCGTTGTATATGGACGCCGGACGGGAGCCGCGATCGCTCGTTACATTCAAAACCGCAAACTGCCAGAGGTTGACGAAAACCGCTATTTGACCGAAACCCGGAGCCAGATTCAGGCATTGCTTGATCAACCAGGGCAGTACCGCATTGGTGAACTGCGTCAGGCTTATCAGGATTGCATGACCGAACATTGCGGTGTCTTTCGTACGGAAGATGTGATGCGTGAAGGCTTAACCAGGCTCAAAGAAATCCAACAGCGCTACAGTCAGGTCCGTCTCGATGACAAGGGGACGCTATGGAACACTGAAATTACGGAAGCATTAGAACTACGCAACTTGATGATTGTGGGCGAGATGATTCTCACTGCGGCGCTCAATCGACAAGAAAGCCGGGGATCTCATTCTCGCGAAGACTACCCCGATCGCGATGATGCAAACTTCCTGAAGCACACGTTGACTTACTACTCACCTGCTGGCATTGACATCAGCTACAAGTCAGTTGCGATCGCTATCTTTCAGCCTCAAGAGCGGAAGTATTGAAGCGATACGGGTTGCAAATCTCTCTAAGGCAACATGCCACAAGCAGGTTATTCCCCGTAGGGTAGACGGAACAGTGGTGTTTGAAGAGCCACTTTACACGCTGTCTTTGTAAGCTTTGATATTAGCCAACCATTACATGGCAGGGTTACTGCGATCGCAATTGCTACGGTATGCCATCAGTGCGTTAACTCTAGGGGCAGCATTGTGGCTTACGCAACTGTTGAGCCTTTGGGCGGTAGCGGCGCAGCTTTCGCTGCTATTGTGCTTTATTGCAGTTATTTTTAGTGCCTGGTACGGCGGCGTACGCCTGGGGTTTCTCACAACTGGGGCGGCGATGCTATTCTGCGGCTATTTGTTTTTAGAGCCGATGCGATCGCTGGATGGTCGTGCGAATGAGTTTGTGGGTTTAAGTCTGTTTGGTGTGGGTGGGCTGCTCATCAGTTTGCTTTGCGGCAAGCTATGGTCTGCCAACCGAAACCTCAAAGGTCAAGAACAAACAGCACAGCAGCAATCGCAACGCTACCAACAGGTGCAGCAGTTTAACGAACAACTGGAACGAGAAGTGGA
>JBBSHC010000644.1:0-2945 GCA_038253425.1 Leptolyngbyales cyanobacterium
CCATGAGCATGAATCCAATGCAGAGTCGGCAGCACAGACTCCAAAACCTGCCATACCTGCGTTGGAGTGAATGGTCCTTTGGTGGCGATCGTTCTATCTAAACTCTCGCCGTCAACGTAGTCTTGCACTAAATAGTGAATGCCATCTTGCTCAAAGTAATCTACTACCGTTGGCAGTTGGGGATGCTGTCCAATTGTTCGCAGTTTAGCGACCAAGGCTGCATCAACGCGACCCCTTGCGGGTAACTCGAAGAGATCGCCCCAGTATTGTTGAATTACATACTGGGTTGCATCGTCGGACTTGTTCTCTTCAGAGCTTGCAGCGCAGATCGCCAGAAACGTGCGGCTAAATTTTCCCTGCCCCAATCGCTTGATGGCGTAGTAGCGTCCCAGTTGCAGCAGCGCACCACACTGCCGACAGTTTGTTGTTAGATGACTTGGTGCTGAACAACTGGGATTAAAGCAGTAGTAATTAGAGATTGGAATCATGCTCTGCTGGAGGTACGATCGCCGTTACTGGATCGCCCGACCCTACTTTGCCGTTGCCATTGGGAATCGTCGTGATGGAGTTACCATTCGATTGATTCCACAGCATCATACTCATCAAGCCATCCAACAAGCCAGAACTGTTGCTGCCGCTCACCGAGACATCAGGAACCACCCGCACATTGCGATCGCCAATCACCTGCATCAGTTGCAGTGCTGTGTAAGCCTGTGCCCCCAAAGAACTCACCCCCGCCTGATAAGCATCGGCTTTGGCTTGACCCGTGACGCGAATCGCTTCGGCTTCTCCGTTCGCTTGTTTGACTGCCGCAGACGCTTGCAGTTGAGCGATCGTTACGCCTTCTTGAGCGGTGATGATCTGGTCTTGAATGTTTGCCAACGCTGTCTCCCGAACTAATTCTTGCCGTTGAGTTTGAGCGACGCGCTGCACATCGTAAGTTTTTTGCTGCTCCTCGGCAATTTTGCGATCGGTGAGGGTTTGCATCAGTTCGGGAGGCGGTGTAATCAATCCAATCAGCGTATCTACCGCTTGCACATCATAAGCGCGGAGTGCCTGCCGCACATATTCTGCGGCTTCGGCTTGCCGTTCACTCCGAGCAGTGAGAAAATCCAGAATCGTATATTCTTGTGCAGAGTTGCGGAAGTAGTTACCCACGATCGGACGCAGCACATGATCGACCAGGTTTTGCATTGAACCCAACCGCGAGATGACTTTAGGCGCATCGGCTGCACCGACATGAATAATCTGAAACACCTCTAGCTCAAACTCAAAGCCGTCAAACGACAGCAGCTTCAGCGCAATCAGCTTAGAATCGTAGCCGTGTTCTCCACTAAAGCGGCTGGTGAAGTTCAAAACAATATTGGTGGTTGGTACAGGTTCCACCTTCATAATCTGGGTGTTTAACGGATGTTTACCCGGATAGAGTGGCTCAACCCATACGCCTTTATCGCCTTTGTTCACCAAATTGCCGTGGGTAAAGGCATCGCCGCTAACATCTTGATGCGACTTGCCCACGAATGAAATCACGACCCCGACATAGCCGATCGGCACCTGAGTCATTGGCACCTGTTGGGTCTGCACGAACCACGGATTCAAATTCCACGAACCAGACAGCATGACTTGCTCTTGCAGTCCGCGTCGTCCTCCATCTTGCACAAAGCGATCGGCTCTCTGAAAGTTGTCGTGGTCAGCGATGATCGGTCCGGCAATCTCACCCGCATCGATCGGGGCACCATCCAGTGCAGTCACCACTCCCACGCTGTCGGGCGCGATCGTATAGATCCGCAGTTGGTTGGGCTGCATCTCGTGTTGGGCTGCATTCGCCGCCGTGATCACTTCAAATAAAGCCGTGTTGATCCGGTAAGTTCCCGATGTCAAAATGGCAAGCTGTCGTCCTTTTTCACCCCCGTTGGCGAAGAACTTGCGGGCATCTTGGTAGTTGTCGCAGTCTACGACTCTGCCCAAAATACGATCGGGTGGGGTGGTTGCGCCATCGTTTGCCACTAATAGCCCAATCTCACCTTGAGGAATCGTAATCACAGACGTGTGGCTGACGTTATATTGCCAGGGAAAATAACCAAAGTGCCAGCCAGGAGGCAGCGTATCGGCTTGCAGTCCGGCTTCGCCATTGGTGGCAATCAGTCGATTAGGTGGCAGGCTTTTCGACGAGAATTTTTTGGTCACAACGCCTACTTCTCGCTCACCAATCACAATCAGTCCGGCAATCCAGCCAATTTTTGGCAAAAAGATCAGCAGCAGAATCACACCGCCCACCGGATAAATCCAGATTGGAAAACTTAGCCCTGGAATCTGCATCAACTGCACATCTTGTACCTGCACTGACTGGTCGGGCGATTGCGAGGTAGTCGTTGGAACGGGGGTTGCAGCGATCGCTCCAGTCGTGGTTGCAACTGCTAGCAAAGAGAGAGTCATGGGCAAAAGCTGACGAAGCCCGATCGATTTTTTCATGAATTTAGCCTTGTGTAGAGATAGAAGGCTCCTATGACTACCATCTTAACAATGTACTTTCCGCCAGCAGCCAATCTTAATTTTGTCGATATCGTTTCACTTGCATTTTCTGCCGCTTGAGTTGACTCGAACAGATGGAGCGGTCATGACGGTTGCCGCAGAGGACGCACTCGCAGCGTTGCCACAAGCTGGATTTTGACAGTATCTGTCCAAGCCAATCGCACCGGATGAATTAATTAGAATCGTGAATTAAATAACGTGGGCGATCGCCGATCGGATCACCCTCTTCCCCTAGTGTCAAGTAATAAAAAAGTTAAACAATTTTGTGACCTGAAAGGGCTTTGTTGCATGAATCTAAAACAGGGTAGACTTGGACTTGAGAAAGCCATCAACTAAGCTTCAACTCGGTAGCTGTCAGGTTTCACGATCTTGATCATGCGATTGAGCGCGGCACATTTAACGAACAGTTCCAC
>JBBSHC010000645.1:0-2944 GCA_038253425.1 Leptolyngbyales cyanobacterium
CTTTGTTTCACTACTATAGATAGTGGTTAACGCTTCAAACTGCAAAGCATTTTACAAAATGAGACATTTGGGGACGGTTGGGGACATACAGTTTTGATAGCAGTAATTGGGAATGTGGGTTTATGGTTGCCAACTATGACCATCGAACCTTTCACCGAAACCGTTAGAGCGTACGTACGAAAACTGGTTTTCCCATTGTGTCCTTAGCTATAGCCATAGCCATTCTGGTTAGGACGGGGTGCAGGGGTGGAACCCCTGGCTGGGGGCATTGCCCCCACACCCCCTTTGATCCCAATGTCCTAAGCTCTGTGGCGGCAGCTATAACAAGCCTGTGCCGTTGATGCGCTGCGAGACGAGGTTCTAGACAAACGAAAAGCACAAAAAAGGCAGGCTTGCACCTGCCCAATCTTGTGTATTTTATGGTCAATCTGTGTCAGCAACAGTTAGCGATCGACTGATCCCATCACAACGTCCACGCTGCCCAGAATCGCAAAAATGTCTGCAACCTTGTTTCCTCTAACAAGGCTGGGTAAGACCTGCAAGTTGTTGAAATCACCCGGACGGATCTTCCAACGCCAGGGGAAAACGTTGTCGTTGCCAATGATGAAGATGCCCATTTCGCCCCGACCCGCTTCCACGCGAACATAGTGTTCACCTTTGGGAATTTTGAACGTGGGTGCGATCTTTTTACCAATGTACTGGTAGTCGAAACCATTCCATTCTGATTTGGGTCCGGCTTCCATGCGCTTGGCTTCCAGGTTCTCAAAGGGACCACCGGGCAGCCCTGCGATCGCTTGCTGAATGATCTTGATAGATTCACGCATTTCTGCCATCCGCACCCCATAGCGTGCCAAACAATCCCCTTCTGTCGCCCAGGCGATATTCCAGTCAAAGTCGTCGTAGCACTCGTAATGGTCTACTTTGCGGAGATCCCATTTCACGCCCGACGCTCGCAGCATAGGACCAGAGCAACCCCAGTTGATCGCCTCTTCACGAGTGAGAACGCCAACGCCCTCTAGCCGACGCCGAAAAATGGGGTTATTGGTGATGAGTTTTTCGTATTCATCAACGACAGGGGCAAAATAGGTGCAAAAGTCTTGGCACTTATCAATCCAGCCGTAGGGCACATCAACGGCAACGCCACCAATGCGGAAGTAATTATGGTTGACCATGCGATAGCCAGTAGCAGCTTCGTAGAGGTCAAGAATCATCTCGCGATCGCGCAGTGTATAAAAGAATGGCGTCTGTGCGCCCAAATCGGCGACAAAGGGCCCCAGCCACAGCAGATGGTTGACCAGCCGCGCCAATTCCAGCATGATCACCCGGATATAGCTGGCACGTTTCGGCACTGCAACACCCGCCAACTTTTCGACCGCATTCACAGTGACCGCTTCATTGAACATGCCGCCGTAGTAGTCCCACCGACTGGTGTAGGGCACGTACATGATATTGGTGCGGTTCTCGGCAATTTTTTCCATGCCTCGATGCAGGTAGCCGAGCACAGGTTCACAATCGATGACATTTTCACCATCCAGTGTCACAACCAAACGGAAGCAGCCGTGAGTCGAGGGATGGTGAGGACCCATGTTAATCACCATGGGGTCAGTTTTTGTCTCGATCATTGTCATAGGTGGACAGTCTCCCGTTAAGCAGTGGTTCGTTGTAACGCCTTCGGCATCGCTTGGTAGGATTATTGGTTATTGAGTAGCCGTCTGACAACTGGCAACCAACAACAGTCCTGTGTTGCGTTCTCTTAAATTATACGAACTGATTGCCTGGAGAATGCGCCAATGAACACGGAGATTGCCATCAGTCTGAAAACAGAGACGATAGAGTAGTGGCAACTGCTGCCACGGAGTGTGTTTCATTGTGCTAACGCCAGAGAACCTACCAGAGGACTTACCAGAAAGTACGCCTGTGATCGCTGAGGAGCCGAGCGTACCAGAGTTTGTCCATATTCCTGTACTGGGACAGGAGGTAATTGAAGGCTTGGCGGTGCGTCCGGCGGGGCATTACCTGGATGCAACGGTGGGTAGCGGCGGGCACAGTGCGCTGATCTTAGCGGTTGCGCCCGATGGACAAATAACGGCGATCGATCAGGATGAGCAGGCGATCGCTGCCGCGCAAGCAAAACTAGCTGCATTTGAGGGACGAACTCAGTTTCAGCACAGCAATTTTGCCGCTTTTGCACCGAAAGAAACGAAATTTGACGGCATTTTGGCGGATTTGGGCGTTAGTTCCGCTCAATTTGACATTCCAGAGCGTGGCTTTAGCTTTCGCCATACAGCACCCTTAGATATGCGGATGAATCAGCGGCAGGACTTGACAGCGGCTGACATTGTTAATCATTGGGAAGAAGTAAAGCTGGCAGACATTTTTTACACCTATGGCGAAGAGCGTTTATCGCGTCGCATTGCCCGTCGCATTGTGGAACGACGTCCGTTTGAAACGACTACCGAACTGGCAGACGCGATCGCCTACTCGGTGCCCAAGTCTTATCGCTACGGTCGCATCCATCCAGCTACCCGTGTTTTTCAAGCGCTCCGCATTGCCGTCAACCAGGAACTAACAGTGTTGGAGACGTTTATTGCCAACGCCCCTCACTGGCTCAAACCGGGCGGCAGACTCGCCATCATTAGCTTTCACAGTTTGGAAGATCGCATTGTGAAACATCGTTTTCGAGAGTCGGCGTTGTTGAAGGTGCTGACCAAGAAGCCCATTTTGCCCCAGGATGAGGAGGTGGCAACTAACGTTAGAGCGCGATCGGCAAAGCTAAGAATCGCTGAGCGAGTAAATGAAGCTGATAGTGAATGAATTTGATGTAAGAGTTCTGTAAAGGAACAGTTGCACCGTTTGCATAAGCGATCAGCAGTCAGCCATCAGTTCTTTACAGACCACTGGTTTCCGCACTTACGAACTTCAAGTTTTGAGTTTTGAGTTCTGA
>JBBSHC010000646.1:0-2937 GCA_038253425.1 Leptolyngbyales cyanobacterium
CCCAATAATAATGTTTGACCTGTGTGGGGGGGGTTGCGGGGTTTTCTCCTAAAAAGGTAAAAGCGGGTTGGGGATGGCGCTATCGCTGTTCTCGACTGAATTCAACAAACGACTCCCGTAACAGCAGCGGATAATCGCTCACCCAAAGATTGTGACTGGGAATGTAAATATCCGAGGTTTTGTTAATGCGACCCAGATCGCCCCGATTCGACATGGCGACCATTTCTGCTCGATCGCCCACTGCGATCGCCTGATAATTGCGCTTCAGCGGCACCTGCAACCGACTAGTAAAACCACTCTCGTCGCCCACAACCAAATTCAGGCGTCGCTCCCGGTTTTCTACGATGACCAACTCACCGCGTTCATTTACCGTTTCCTCTTTGCCAATCAGTTCTTCAGTAACGTAAACATCCGCCACTTCACCCTGCCAGAAGCCACTGTAGGCATACTTGCGAGACTCAATATTCTTCAAGCTCGCCCAGAGAATGGGTCCCCACAGCCAATACAAGCCTGTAATGATGCCCAGCAAAAAGCGCAGAAAGCCAAAGCTTTCACCCAAAAGGTTACCTAGCACCAGGATGTCAATGGTCACGCCCACGATCGAAAGCAGCAGCCGCAAGAGCAAATCGGGAAACTTGCCCCAACAGTAAACGTACTGCGGACCAGTCGCCACCGCAGGAATCAAAGCTTCAAACGTTTTACGGGTAAGTGGAATGAGCATGGGTGTGGTTAGCTGAATCGCCGCGATCGCGAGGAACAAGAAACGCTGTTACGAGCCTAGCATTAGACTTACAGCTCAGCCATCATCACGCTCGATCGCTCGTTTCATGCGGTCTCATGCAAGACGTGATCCTTTAAGGCGTGACTCGATCGAACTATGGCAATTGAAAGCGTGAATTTACGGACTCCTAACGCCACCTTCGGGTAATCTTTGAATGTAATTTGAGTACTCTATCGGATGGTTCTAGCAGAAGAAGGAAGCAAAATGAATATAGATCTGAGGAACGCACTCGGAAAAGCTAGACGGCTATAGGGGGCAACTATGTTGGTTTAGCTTTTGCGGTTAGGAACGCGTCCTTACAGGTAGACTGCCTGACCCTGGGGGCTTATTAGGGTCAGGCAATTTTTTTGGCAATTTTTGGGCGTTAGGTGTTTGTGCGTTAAACATTTATTTGTTTTGGTTTAAACATTTATGTATTCAGATGAACATTGGGTGGATGAAAGCCTAAAACGATGTGAGCTTTCGGAATACCAGCAGCGACTTATGCCCATGAAACGTAGTTTCGCTAAAGCGCTAGTTCGACGTTCGTTTTGATTGAGGTGATGTGCGATGTGCGCCAAAATATTTTTCACTGCGATAGCGTAGCCATACCCTTAGAACTTGCGGAATCTGCTCTTTTTGCTCCTTTGTTAACGTGTTGTAAAGGGCTAAAGCGCGATCGCGTTCGCCTCGACAGGCAGCATTATTGTGAGCATCCCAATAGCTGCGGGCAACTCGAATACGCCGACAAACTTCTTTGATCAGTGCGTCTCCCGAAAGTGGCTGTTCCTGCTTTGCCATACTGCAATCAACCTGTCTTGCTTCCAATCCTAGCCCACACCTTACGGATTCACCGTTAGGGTCATGCCAGCCTGGCGTAACCGTTTTACCAGCACGTCGCCCAACCCCGTGGCTGGAGTGAGAATGCCGCCTCTTGTGTGGGCACCCGGTAGTTCATCGGTGTGTAGCGCCAGGCTCAAAGCGGATTCACAAACAAACTTGGCTGTTGCTCGATTGCCTGGATCGCCCTGATCACGAATCAAGCCTCGCACTTTGCGTCCATCAACGGCAGTGCCTACCAGTTCGCAGGAGAACCATCCCTCATTCATCGTTTGCTCCGAGGGACCGTCGCCTGGTTGGGGCAGGATGGGTTGCAGGAGCGATCGCGCCTGAGGTTGTTGCAAAACTCCTGTAAACAGGGCAAGTCCAGCGGTGACGCCTGCTGCCTTCAGCCATGAGAAGGGTTCATCAAACTTGAGATACTCCTGATAGGTGAAGTCGGGTCCATAGGGTTCTTGCCAGTCTGCGTATAAGGTACTGCTGCGGCGCACAATGCGGGTGTTGACGGCTCCCATCAAGAAAGGCGCAACCCAGGTGTTGAGGTCTGAATCGAAGACTGGCGTTTGAGGATCACGGTTGCGTTCGGCTTCGGCGTGAGTATGAGGTGTAGACGCATTCAGCAGGAAGGGGTCATTTAGCTGTGCTGCTTCGGGTGCATCGTAGAGATTGAAGGCAGATGCCAGCGTACCGCCGTTAAAGCCCCCATACGCTTGAAAGTAAGCATTTACGTGCTGGCAAGGCAGACCCAACGACTGTTGCGAGTGACGAACGACCAGGTACGTACCGAGGTCTGATGGAACCGAATCAAACCCACAACAGGGAATGATGCGTGTGCCATCGGCTGCTGCCTGTATGTGGTAGCGATCGATGAGCGTTCTAATCCAGGGTGTTTCTCCGGTAATATCGACGTAATGAGTTTTGTACCGCACACAGGCATCGACAAGCGCATTGCTGTAGAGCGCAAAGGGTCCAGCAGTGGTGAGCAGCACTCGCGTTTGAGCCACGATCGCATCGATCGCCTGCTGATCCTGACTATCCGCAACTAGCACGTCCACGCTTACGCCAACCGCCTCTCTAACAGCCTCTAACTTCTGGCGATTTCGTCCAGCGATCGCCCAACGCACTGGTTCAGCAGAGGCATAGCGGGCCAAGTATTGCACCGTCTGTTTGCCAACGAAACCACTGGCACCGTAAAGCACCACATCATAGGGACGGTCAGGCATGTCAGAAGCACTCCTGGTGACAGGGATATATTGGTATAGCTACCGCCACAGAGCTTAGGACATTGGGATCAAAGGGGGTGTGGGGGCAATGCCCCCAGCCAGGGGTTCCACCCC
>JBBSHC010000647.1:0-2918 GCA_038253425.1 Leptolyngbyales cyanobacterium
AGAACAGCTATTCCTAGGACATCCCATTTCCCTTAATCTTCAGCCTGAGTAGTTACGGTGAAACCTTTGATAAAGGCACTGCCCCAAAATTCATCTGCCACCTATGCCATTTAAATTGGTATCAGAAACGCTGGTGCGTCTGGTGGATCGCTTGTGTCACCTGGAACTGGACTTGGGGGAAAAGGAGCAGTCGGGTATCCTCAAGTCAATGCCCACACGGGCAGCGTTCTTGAGCGATCCGAAGCACCGCATCCGCTGTGTCTATGTGCCAAAACATTCTTCTTGGCTAAACCAGATTGAGTGCTGGTTCAGTATTCTGGTTCGTCGCCTGATCAAACGGGGTAATTTCACCTCTACCCAAGACTTGCGGCAACAGATACTCGTTTTTATTGCCTATTTCAATCGCACCCTTGCCAAGCCATTCAACTGGAAATTTAAGGGCTTTCCTGAACTGGATTAAGCTGCTCAGTTATTTCAGCCAGCCTCCACTAGTGCAAAAGCTGCACTTACAAGGTCATCATTATGCCACCTCAAGTCGATAGTGGAGTCGCTTATCTACTTTGGTGTACCTGTTTGCTAGGATTGTGTGGTGGGCAGCGTTTCTATACTGGTAAGATTGGCTCCGGCTTGGTTTACCTCTTCACCTTTGGGCTGTTTGGCTTTGGGCAACTGATCGACTTAGCCTTGATACCCGGCATGGTAACCGAGCGCAACCATAACCTTTGTGGGCGTTACCTGGGTCACCCCAATCAGCCAGCAGTGACTGCGAGTGTGGGAGCCATACCCGATGCCACGCCGCCGATGCAGAAGCTCTTAAAAGCCGCAAAGGTCAATGGTGGCACCTTATCGCTGGCTCAGGCAACCCTGCATACCGAACTGGAACCTGTTGCACTCAAAGCGTTGCTCAAAGAGGCGCAGCAATTAGACTATGCCGAAGTCATGAATGACCCGAAAACAGGAGCCGTCCGCTATCGTTTCGACGTTTAGTGCTTGACGACTTGCAGACTAGACAGCCCCTGTTTTGGGGACAAGATGTAAGACGGGTCGGAGACCCATTCGTGTAATTTAGTATCATCCTACGTTTTTATCTAATTTTAAGAGGCTCAAACCGGGGGTGAGCCGAGATACGTGCGATTTTTGATCATATCGCTTGAAACGTAAACTAGATAGGCGCTTTAGCCTTTTCGCTTCTAGTCCTGATCACTGAAAGCCTTGCCTAGTAAAGGTTTGGGCTACTTTTGGTCTTTGTACTAAGGCAAGACGACTAGTACACGACCTCATTTCTGCTTGATTCGTCGCCTGAAACCCGCATTCTACCGTTGCCCTTCTGTGCGTCCGGCAGCTATCCGACAAAAATAGCTATGTTTTGAGCCAAACGCTGAAAGCCTTACTCAGCAGAGCTTTAGTACCCATATGATAAACTTTCGCACGTATCTCGGCTCAATGCCTAAGAGCGCGATCGCGGCTCGATGAGAATTCCTTAACCGTCTGCTAGCAGCAGCTACAAGCCTAATATCTTCGGGCTTCTTACCTGGGAAAAACTGAACTAAGACCAAGTAGGGTATTTTGGCATGAAGATCCACCGCAACGGACAGGCAGAGCTTCTCACCCGTGCCCAGCTCGCCGAGTTGTTTGCCGTGCTGAGTCCCAAATACAGGCTACTGTTTGGCATCTGTTACTACACGGGCTGTCGCATCTCGGAAGTGCTCCAGTTGCAGCGATCGGACGTGGGCAAAGAGCATATCGTGTTTCGCCGCGCTACCACGAAAACCAAGTTGACGCGAGAAGAGCGATCGCCCCTGGTCTGGCGGCACTGCTGACAGCGGCAGAACTGCCGGAGCAGGGTTATCTGTTCCCTGGCAAACAGGTAGGGAGCAGCATGACTTCTCAAGCGGCAGACCTGTCGCTGCGAAAGGCGTGTGACTACATTGGCTTAAAGCGAGTGAGTAACCATAAACCCACTTCCAACCGGGAGTTTTCATCTTTTCGCGATTCTCTTCAATCTTTACATCATTTGGAATTTCCCTCGGCTTAGCATCTTTTGGTGAGTAATTACCTGAGAAGGGCTTGAGATCAACCTTAACCTTTGCAAAGTTAGCTAGACGCTGAAGATTTTGGCAATGAAGTTGCCGAGAACGGGAGTTTGGCTTTGATTCCTGGGCTGCTGAGATGGGGGCGTCAAGTGTAAGTTCATCTTTGGAGTCAAGCTTACTCAGTCCCAAGTCATAAAAGCGCCGCCGCCAAAGTAGAGCAGCAACTTCTGGCTCCTCTTCGGAAAAAATTGTTGAGAGAATAAAAAACTTAAACTTCTCTACCCACTCACCACAGGTCAGACTGGCAGTGTTCTCCTCCGCATCTCTGTAAAATGCCCAATCAAACTGTCGTGTGGCAAGCCTTGCACCCAAAAGCTTTGCTTCTTCTTCAGCCTGTTTCAGACCTTTAGGATTTGTCAGCAGTTTTAATGCAATTCTCTGCTGATGGGGTTTTGTTTGCTTAGATTTTGAACTGGGTCGTGGCGGCAGTGTCGCAACTAGAGATAAACAGCTCCCTCGTCGCTCAACTCGAACACCTACTTTACCAGCTTTAAGTCTGGTATTAATTTCAGTAACTTTTTGGTCAATTTCCTTGTCAGACAGCGTTTGAGTCTTCATAGAGCCAGATCCGCGTAGAACTGTGGGAATGACTGGGTGTACTCCGCGCCACTGCAATCACTCTAATAGCTCTTCTTAAGCTACCAGTCTGGCTTAATTTTGGCTTAATTTTTTGGCGTAACCTGGGGTTTTTGAGAGGGATTTGAAAGGTTTACATCCTTCTAAATCCCTCTTCAGACCCCTACTCTTACGAAGCTGGTGACAAGACTCGAACTTGCGACCGGCTGATTACAAATCAGCTGCTCTACCAACTGAGCTACACCAGCA
>JBBSHC010000648.1:0-2910 GCA_038253425.1 Leptolyngbyales cyanobacterium
CAGGCAGCTCCCATTCAAAAGCGCTTTCTCACTTCACTTCAGCAGATCGAACACTACCTCTCGTGCCTGGAATCAGCGTTGCTGCTCTGGTTGCCTCGTCCCTGGCTGCATGTTGTGCAGCAATCAGCCCCCGCTTTCTGGAATTGGCATACCGCCTTGTTTGAATTTGAAGGCGACCCCACGCCAGCAGCGACCCGTTCTGCCCAGACTAATGCCGCTACTACCGCTTCGACGATGCCTGTGAAGGCGCAAAAGCAGCGGCTTTTGGATTACAAACCGCTTAGTTCAGAGGCGATCGTTCGCCCAACTGCTGCTACCCCCATCAAGAGTGTGCCGTCTACGACTAGCCCGGTTAATGCGACTACCCCCAGCACCACCCCCAGCACGACGGGCGCAGCGACCGGAGTATCGAATCATCAAACTCAAGCGGCTTCGACTTCTGGTGAGCTTTCTGAGTCAGTAGCCGCTCCCTTAATGGCGCAAAAAGATGATCTGTGGGAGATTCTCAGCCACGATTTAGCGTTGCTGCATGATGCCAGCCAAAACCAAGCAGCCAGTGCCAATCCGCTTGATGTGGTTTCGCCAGATCTCTACTCGCCGATCGTCGATCGCGCCACCACACCTCCTTTAACGCTCACAGTTACTACAGTTGATACGTTAGAGGCTCTGCCCGATCAAACGAGCGATCGCGCTGAATGCTTCGATCAGAATAGTCCTGATGCGGCTGAATTTGTACTAGTGCCGTCTGAAGCGGTCTCTGAGGAGCCATCTGAGGCGTTAGCGTATGCAGTCGTACCCGCGATCGAGTCATCGTCATCTGTAGCCACTTCAAATGAACCCATTGACGCCGCTCTGTCTGGACAGCCTCTGCTGACCTTGACCGATTTACTCCTGGCGATCGCGGCTGAAGAGGCAGGCACCCAAACCTTTAGTCAGGATGCGAGAGCGATTCAAGCCTTGCAGCAGATCGAGCAACTGCACCAGCAAGAAGCATCCGGCACGCTGCTATTAGCGGCATATCAACACTTGGGCACCATTTGCCGCGATCACATTGAGCAGGGCAATGCGTCTTCAGCCCAACTTCGTTTGACCATTGCTGTGTATGAGCAGATGCTGCGCTGGCTGGATGAGTCACCCCAACAGTGGTCTGATCTGTTGAATGATATTGGCAACCTTTACTGGATGCTGTCGCGGCAGGGCGCGGTAAGTGATGAAGATCCACCCTACCTGGAGCGGGCGATCGCGGCATATCAACAGGCGTTGACAAAGACCCATCCGCAAACCTATCCGCAAAGCTACGCCATGATTCAGAACAACCTCGGTTCTGCCTATGGCGATCGAGCGCGATATCAGTCACCTGCCGAAAGCTTGCAGCAGTCTGTAGCGGCATACGAAGCAGCCTTGCGCTACCGCAAACTAGACGATGACCCCGTCCGCTATGCCGCCACACAGAATAATTTGGGCACAGCCTATTGGAATCTGGCACAACACGAACAGCCCGTGCGACGGTTGAAGCAAGCGATCGCCGCATACTTTGAAGCCCTGCGCTACTACAGCCCCGACTGCGAACCTATGCACTATGCCATGATTCAAAATAATCTCGGCACCGCCTACTGGAACCTTTCGCAGCAACCGCAGGCAACATTGAAAGTGGGCACTACCAAAGGGAAAGAGCTTGCCGCTATGGATCTGTTGCAACGAGCGATCGCTGCGTATGGTGCGGCGCTGGTTTACCGGACGCTTGAAGTTGCGCCCGCTGCGTATGCCGCCACTCAAAATAACCTGGGTACCGCTTACTGGCAGCTTGCCAGCTTACTAGAAAAACGCCCCCAGCGTCGGACTTTCTTAGAACGGGCGATCGAAGCGTATAAAGCAGCGATCGCGGCAGTGCAATATCTGTCAGCCGCCAGCACCGCGTATGCACCCGCTCTTTCCTTTGATCCCTCTGCCACTCATAACAACCTGGGTCTCGCCTACTATCAACTCGCTACAGACAAGCACCAACAAGACAACAGCACCCAACGCTCCACCCACCTAGAAGCTGCTCTGCATCATCATCTCCAGGCGCTTCAAGGTTGTCAGCCTCAGTCAGACATGTATCAAGCAGTCTTCAGCTACGTCATCCAGGCCATCCGCGCCTTCCACAGCGACCTCGGTACAAAAGGGCAAACCCTGGCGCTCTCTCAAATACCTCCAACGCTGCTACCAGAGGTAATCAAGCGCCTTTAGAGGCAGCGATCGACATTCACCTTCCATCCCGCGCAGGCATCGGACGCAACGCTTTAGGCTGACAGTTTTAACCTTTAGAGCCGTGTTGCCTTGATCACTGCTTGACGGTGACCACCGCTCTTTAATGACGAATTTCAAGATTGAGTACATACTGTCCAAGCTGCATTTTTTCTGTCCAAAGCTCATATTCCACCCGCAGAAAGGTTGGTAAAGGATGCCCCTTTAAAGTCAAATGGCGCGTGTAGTTGCGTAAGTGCAGTAGCCGATGCTGACCGTCTTCATCTTGTAGTGCGTAGCGACTCAGCCCATAAAGCCCCTGTTGCCAAAGGTGCCGATAGCTAAACTGCCCTTGCCCTTGCATGGTTAAGGTCACTCGATAGGGTGAAAACTCTAACCACAAAAGACGTGGTGTTGTCGTTGTGAGAGCGGTAGCAACGTCTTGATCGCCCGTCCTGAATGCACGATCGCGCACGGCTGGCTCAGTCATCAGCAGATGAAACTGCTCATGATCTTTTTGATAGAGCGTCGCTGTCGTCTCAATGCCCGACCAGACGGGTAGATCCGTCGCAGTGAATAACAGGCAGACAGGTCGATGGTGATGAGTCTGCATAGGGAAAATGTTAAAGAGACGTTAGGCTGAAACGTCTATGGGTAAAGGTTAGTTCGTGCTTGGACCACGGG
>JBBSHC010000649.1:0-2907 GCA_038253425.1 Leptolyngbyales cyanobacterium
CCAAAATGCCGATGCTAAAGAGTTGGACGGCACCAAGGAAAAAAATAGCAACAGCAATGGTGGCATACCCGGTGAGCGGCGAGGCTGGGTAAAAAAAGCGCCAGTACACAATCAAGCCTGCCATCAAAATCGCTATCACAGCAGAGAATAGCCCGACGTAGGTGGAGATGCGAAGCGGCACTTTAGAGAATGACACTAGCCCATCGATCGCCAGCGCCAGCGATTTACGGAACGTGTATTTAACGTCACCAGCAAAACGGGGATCACGCTCAAAAAGCACGGCTGTTTGCCGAAAGCCCAACCACGATCGCAGCCCTCGAATATACCGATTGCGTTCAGGCATGGCGTTAAGCGCGTCTACCACCCGCCGATCCATTAAGCAAAAGTCCCCCGTATCAGTGGGAATAGCCACATCAGCCAGTTGCTTGAGCAGGCGATAAAACACGTAAGCAGTGAGACGTTTAAACCAGCTTTCTCGATGACGCTGCATCCGCTGTGCATAGACGACTTCATACCCTTGCCGCCATTTTGCTGCCAGATCGGGGATAAGTTCGGGTGGATCTTGCAAATCGGCATCCAAAATCACGATCGCCTGCCCCCGGACAAAATTCAACCCGGCTGTGACCGCAATCTGATGACCAAAGTTACGGGCAAAGCTCAGGTAGCAAACACGCCGATCGCACTCATGCAGCTCACGCATCAAGGCGAGGGAGCGATCGCGGCTACCGTCGTCTACCAGAATCAGTTCAACGGGACCATCCATGCAATCCATCACCGCCCGCACCCGACGATAGAGTTCTGGAAGCGTGGCTTCTTCATTCAAGACTGGCACGATGAAGGAGTAAGTTGGCTGCATAAGTGGTCATTTGTCCTGCGGATCGATACACTCTGAGGCGGCATCAGTGGCGTGTCTATTTTTTGAGCGCAAGCGCTGACGCCGATACCAGGTTGAGCCTGCGATCACAATACCTGTTAGTGCCAATGCTCCCACAAACGGTAAGCGATCGCCCGTGCGAAAGGCTCTCAAGCCAGAGCTACCCAGCAATACATAGGGCAAGATCCCAGGAGTGGTGCCCACTAGCGTACCGAGAATGTAGTCTCGATAGCTCACAGAGGTAAGTCCGGCAGCAAAGTTAAGTAACCCATAGGGCATAAAGGGCACCAACCGGATGGCAACCATGTAAAACAAACCGCCACGTCGTACCTCAGTATCTAACGTGTGCCAGCGCCCAGACAGCTTTTTGGCGACGGCTTTGCGTCCAATTGTGCGGGTAAAGCTAAAGGTGACGATCGCAGCAATCATGGCTCCTACACTCGTCCACAGCGTACCGAGCCAAGGACCAAACAAGGCACCGCCGAGCAAGTTCAACGGCGTCGATGGTAGAACACAGATCGTTGCGATCGTATAAAGCACGATGTAAAGGAGCGGTGCCCATCCACCCATTGAGTGCAGCCAGCCCTGTAACTGCTCCAAGTCAAAGCGTCCCAGCGAATAAGCTGCTAATGCGGTTGCAGCAATGCATACCACCATAATCAGAACAATGCTGGCTTTGAAGTACCGCACAAACTAAGCCATGAAACGACGAACCAGGAATGCCTACCGTCCCAGCTTATTCGGAATGCCATCGCAACCGCCAGGAACCGTACCTCTCGTTTTAGTACCACCCCAGGCACAACAGTACTCGCGCTGTTCTTGAGATAGATGCACGGCTCCTGTGAAGTCAGCACTTTCTACTACTGCTCCGGTGTAAGCTCCCGTCCGGTAGTCTGGAAGTTCCGTTTTGCTGCGAGGGCTGGCAGTCTCAGCTTTGCCATAAAAGAGGCGAGTGCCATTCAGATCTGCACCCCGTAAACTTGCCTGACACAAAATGGTGCCTGAGAAATTGGCTCGTACCAGGTCACAGCGGCTCAAATCCGCCCGTATCAAGTTAACTTCACTTAGATCAGTCCAACGCAGGTCTGTGCCAGCTAAATCTGCACCAGCCAGCATCACGCCCAAATCAATGACACGGACACCATAAAGGCGGTCTTCTTCATAGCCGCCACTGCCGTCTAAGATGGCACGTCCCAACCGTTGATCGCGCTTAAGGGGACTGATGAGCCGCGCCCGACTGAGAAACCGAATGATTTTAGCTTTGCCACCCGCATCGACACTACTGAGAATGGCAGCCGTCCGTCCTTCCGCGATCGCTCGTTCTTGAGGCCAGTCTTCTAACAAACCTTCATCGTCAAGCACCAAATCCGAGATGCCCTGAAAAAAGCTATCGATCGTCTGCTGCTGCGTGATGATATTTTGCCGCGTGGTCAGGTCTTTTTCGATGACATATTGCCGCCATGCAATGTAAACCGCCAGCACCGCGATCAAAATTTGTCCGACCGCACCAAAGACTTCACCGAGCGCACCGACCGCGTCCCAGTTTGCCCCACTAAACCAGTTTCCAATCCAGCGATCGATCCCAACCAGCTTCAGCAACGTCACCAGAGCGATCGCGCTACCCCCGATCGCAACCAATACAGCCGATTCTTGACTCGATACCAGCTCACTAAAAAACGGGCGTAAAAAAGGATTCCAAAGGATTTGTAGAGAAACAAGGAGCGCGATCGCGGCACCTGCAAACCCTAGCCAACTTAAATTGAGTCCCAGACTTATGATCATGACAGCCGTTGCCCCCAGCACGATCGCCGCTGGAGACCAACGCTGAGGCGGCTCTAACCCATTGGTGATCGGTTCAGCGATCGCAGGCAGCACTGTTTGTCCCGCTTGCCCAACTGAAGTAGTCGCTGGTTGAGTAGTTAATTGATTAGCAGTTGGTTGAGCGATGGCACCATTCACTGAGCCATTACCGTTGCTGCTAGCCAGCCCCTCTTTTTCAGGGTGAACTGCTTCACCATCCGTAGGGGGTAACG
>JBBSHC010000650.1:0-2896 GCA_038253425.1 Leptolyngbyales cyanobacterium
AACGTTTATTGCCTTCTAAGGATCGTGGATTAATTAATCTGAAATATTTCCCTTCTGTAGGGACGTTCCATGTCACGTCCCTACAGAAAGAATTGCACCTTATTAAATCCGCGTTCCTAAGGGCTGTCCTTGCAAAAATGGTGCTGATCTGAAACGTAAGGCTCTGGACAATAGACCATTCCTACTCAATGATGGGATCGGTCTATTGTCTCAGTCTCATATTTTCTGATCTTTGTTGTCTGCATTGCCTAGCTATGACTGCCGAAAAAACCTCCGAACCACAGTTGCCAACCGTTTCTTCACCTGCACCACCGCGTTGGAGAGCCTGGTGGGAGAACCTACAAATTTTGATCATTGCGCTAATTTTGGCGCTGCTCATTCGGGTATTTGTGGCAGAACCGCGCTATATTCCTTCTGATTCGATGGTGCCGACGTTACAGGTGGGCGATCGACTGGTGGTAGAAAAGCTCGCGTATCGTTTCCGTCCACCTGCCTTTGGTGAAATTGTGGTCTTTGACCCACCGCAACAGCTTCAAATTCAAGGATATGCCAAAGATCAGGCGTTCATTAAACGGGTTATTGGTCAGCCCGGTCAAACGGTGCAAATACGCAATGGCAGTGTTTACGTCAATCAGCAACCGCTGCAAGAACCCTACATTGCCGCACCACCACACTACACATGGGGACCGCAGACTGTGCCAGAGGGCGAGTTTTTTGTGATGGGCGACAATCGCAACAACAGCAATGATTCTCATGTTTGGGGTTTTCTGCCCCAACAAAACATCATTGGTCGTGCCTGGTTTCGCTTTTATCCCTTCGATCGCATTGGTTTGGTCAGACTTCAACAGGACGACGCCTAAAACGTAAGATAGTGCAACAACTCTGCGATAAGCTGACTGGGCAAGGCTAAGCGGCGTTGAAAGTGCGTCAAATTTCGGTAAGGGCTAACTGAGCGATTGGCAACGATCGCTCGCGCTAAGTAAAGATCGACGGCTGGAATCCGGATCAACATTTCGATCGTGGCTGTGTTTGGATTTACAGGTTTAGGCTTAGCTACACTGTCGGCATCGTAGTAACAGAACTGCAAGACTGGCTCCAGAGGTTTAAGGCGCGGTACAGGCAAACTTAGTGCAGCAGCAATATCTTCAATACAATGCAAGGGGATACCTGCCTGAGTCAACTCAACCAGCGATCGTGCCTGGTGAATCGATAGCCCTGGCAACCGCAACCAATCATCAATACCTGCCTGATTCACATCAACTTTGACCCCCAGACTGGCGGCAAACTCAAGCTCTGCCACTGACTGAAAGCGATAGTAAGGATCGCTTAAGATCTTTGTCCGCGTTGTCTGACGAGCTTGGGCAACGGTAGAAAGCCAGTTTGGGAGGGGCATTGGGGGAGGGAGGAAGGCTGAAGGCTAAAGGATGAGGGATGAAAGGGGACAGGCATTGAGATGTAGATCTCTTTCATTTTCTTACAATGTTTCTCTGGCTCCTGGCTCCTGACTTTTGGCTCCTGACTTCTGATTCTCTAACCCTACGCAATGCGATCGAGTAACTGACGACGCTTTTGTTCAAACTCGTACTCGGAGATTAGTCCATCAGCACGGAGTTGATCGAGTTGGCGCACTGCATCGGCAACGGCACCAATCTGCTTAGGATCTATGTTAGCGCCAGAGACTGCTTTGATTGTAGTTTTAAGCGTGGGAACACTGCCATCGTTGAACTTCAGGTCAAATTCGTCTGAATCTTGGGATAAATACCAGATGCCCTCGATCGCGCTGGCAACACGAGGAATAGGCGTGATCGATAGCAACAGGTAGACGATACCCCACAACGGTTGCCCCACGTAAAACTTGTGTAAGCCCGCACCAATTGGTGACGCTGCTCCAGCAAACGCTAAAGCGGCAGCAACTTTGCGACTTCTCGATTTCTCTAACATGCCAGTATCGCTCCACCATAGCTACCTTCAGACGCAATCATACTGGAGACGCTAAGACTGCGATCGCAGAACGTTTGATCCCCATGTTTCTAGTAAGGGCTAGCTTACTGGTTGCACCTTCTCTATCATATTGACTCCATAGACTTGTTGACCGCATCGAAAACACGACAGATGACACAAGACGATCACCTTGCAAAGCTACGTCACCCGCGATGAACCTCATAACGTGTGAAACCTGTACGATCGATCGCGTGTCATCAAGCTGAAGTGTAGCAAGGTTAATCAGTACAAGCAGTCTGCCCCCAAGCCCATAGCGGTTGCGAAGAAAGCTGCGTTTTGCTTTACCAAACTGCGGCGATCGCCTGAACTGCGCTTAGGCGATTTCCAGCCAAGATTCTACCCTTCAACGCCGCTCAGGGTGCAAGCTGGCTGAGCGCAGTCGTTGGCGTAGCCTGCCCGTAGGGCATAGACGGTGGGTAATTTGTTGACTAGAAATCCCGTTAACTTGCTTGAACAGTCTCAGTTCAACCAATTTTGTTCTGATTTTTTCTAAAAAATGCCTAACGTTTCTTCAGTTTACCCAGTGAATCGGCTACTACGCATTACATGTAAAGGAATGACAGCTAGAATGTAATCATCTATCAGTTGATGCATCTCGTGGCGCTACCTCTGTTTCTTGCCTGTGCACATTCAGTCTAAAAACTGACCACTTAGCCTGATGTTCGGCTCATGTTTAGCGAACCTGTTACAGGCGAAGCAGCACGAAACACTATCCTATCGATCGCTCAGGCAGCGTCTAACGTTGGATTGTGGGTAAGCCTACAACTCCGACACTCAGGTATCGAATCGTTGCAGTTATTTTGTGGCTTGGTGAGTTTACATAAGTCTTCTAGAGTTCCTTAGTCGATGTCACAGAGTGCGATCCCCTCAGACTGGCTAACCAAGTTCTCAGATC
>JBBSHC010000651.1:0-2895 GCA_038253425.1 Leptolyngbyales cyanobacterium
ACAAGCATGGAACCGCATGAACAACCTCGATTTGAAACCTCCGAGGTTTTGACACAAATTTAATGAGCCGGACGAGTCTTCGGCGAACCTACCAACCCATCCGGCTCGGTTTTATTTTTGGAGGTTGTTGCCTTCCTCGCTGGGAAAGGTCTGGACTCTTCTGTGTACGCCCGGACAATTCCCATTGCCCAGTTCTGACGGTAGAAGAGTGCTGGAAACACCGAACACACCACCCGAAAACCAACATTGTTGTTGCGGTCGGCGGGAGCATTATAGTTGCGGTTGGCAGAGCGGCAATTCACCGGATAGTTGTTCCAGGAACCGCCACGTTTACCGATGCCGATCCCAACTCAGGTCTCGACGAGCGAGAAGACTGAGTGCAATGAGTATACGGCATGATCGGTGAGAAGCCAGTTTTGTGAAAAAAAATTGCTCGCGCTTCGCGCGGAAAAAAGACGAAGAGTAAGAAGGGTAAAGAGCAAGAAGGGAAAAGGGCAAAAGGGCTAGAGGGTAAAGGGCTAGAAGAGTCCTGGAAACACCGAACACACCACCCGAAAACCAACAAGGTTGTAGCGGTCGGCGGGAGCAACATAGTAGCGGCGGGCAGAGCGACAACTCACCGGAGTGCGGCTCCAGGAACCGCCACGTACAACACGGTTCTCATTATTTCCATTCGTCGTCCAGGCACTCCCATCGGTTGGCGCAGCTTTGTAGGTTTCGTGCCAATGATCAGCGCACCATTCCCAAACATTGCCGTGCATGTCGTACAAGCCAAAAGCATTCGGGGGGAAACTACCCACATCCGTTGTTTGTTCTCGATATTCACCTTTTGGGGCGTCGCCGTAAGGATTCGTAGCGCGGCAGTTCACCAAGTCAGACGTGATGGTGGCACCAAAATGGAAGGATGTGGTGGTGCTAGCCCGACACGCATATTCCCACTCTGCTTCGCTGGGCAGGCGATAGGTCTTCCCGGTCTTTTGGGAGAGTTGGGTACAAAAGACGATCGCCTCCTCCCACGACACCTTCTCCACCGGACGCTTTGACCCTTTAAATTTTGCAGGATTGGTGCCTACGATCGCTTCGTACTGCGCCTGTGTCAAGGGATATTTGCCTATGAAAAACGGCGGTACAGTCACGGTATGAATGGGCTTTTCGCGATCATTCTCACCTGACCCCATCTGAAAGGTGCCGCCAGGAATGGCAACCATATCCAGCGTGACTCCGTTGCCCACGTCTTCAGCAAAATATTCGGCGCGTTTCCGCTCTCGGCTCTGTTCCTTGCCCTGAGGGTTGACCGTTATCACCTCAAACTCAAAGGGTTGAGTGAGTTTTTGGGGAGGGGAGGAGAGCAAAAGATTGGGAGTTGGGAACTGTGGAAGTTCCTTAAGGTAAAGCGTAAGACTTTCACCTAGCAGTTTGGTGGCGATCGGGTTCACATCCTCATCCAACAGTGCCAGATGCTGCTGGTAGTCTTTCAGATCATCAAGCGTGCGTTGACTCAAAGATTTCTCTGTTTGCAGTGCCTCAACCAGCGTGTCTTCATACTCCTGCAACTTGCGCTGATACTCCCGGTAGGGTTGCAGCACTTCGGCTTCGATGGCATCAGCGTCCTCTAGTGCTAACTTTAGCTGGAGCCGTAGCAGTTCAGCAGGCGACGCGCCGGAATCGAGAATGTCCCTTGATAGGCTCGTTGCTTGACGGCTTTGCGATACTTTAGCTGCGGGTCATCTTTGGGCGACTTTGCCAGCAGAATCTTGTAGCCTTCCTTCACCGGATAGAACTCTGGTGTCATTGCGGGTGCGGCTTCTTTCACCTTGCTGCTGGCGTAGGCGTGGAGTTCCTCCATGCCAATAGACCCATCATCGTCCTGGTCGGCTCCGCCCGTCCGAATGCCTTCGACCAAATAGTGGGTGTACACCGACAGGTCAAAGCCATCTTGCGCCAGGGCGTACTGGGTCGAAGTAGAAGCGGTGAGAATGGCAGTGCCTTTGCCGCCTAAAAATTGCTCTGGGTTGACGCTGCCGCTGTCTTTTGCCTTCACGCCTTTGGCAAACGCACCGCTGAAGCAACTGTCGAGGATGATGACCTTATACTGCGATCGGCTTTGCTCCAGCCAATCGCGTACCGATCGGGCGGCAACGGCAGTCGTGGGTACTAAGCGCCCCTGTTCTTTGCGGGTAAAGCGACTGGTAAAGTAAAACTCGCCGCTGTCATCCACCACGCCATGACCCGAAAAATAGAGCAGCACCAGATCCTCTTTGGCACGGTTGGCAAACAGGTTGTAGATGGCAGTTTCCATCGTCTGCCGATCGGGATTTTGCAGCACCGTCACAGCCGCATCCGCAAACTCGCCCATCTCTGGGTTGGTCAACACCTGCTGCATCGCGGTCACATCGTTCACCGCTGAGGGCAACCCGTCTAACCCTGGTTCATACTCGCTGACCCCAATCAGCAGCGCGATCTTTGCCATCGTTGCTTAGTTGCCTTTGAGAAAATCCTGTGCCTTCTCATAAGCATAGTCAAACTCTTCCCGACTGCTGGCTTCTAGCTCAAGTTCTCTGCCATCGGGTGCTTTGAGCTTGAGCTTGATCGGTTTGTTGCCAATGCGATCGCCCAAAAACGCACCCAGTTTCTTGAAGTTAGCGACACTCACTTCAGCCATCAGCAAGCCGACTAAAAAGCTGCCGATCGCTTTATTGCCTTCTGGAGGATTGGGGTCAAGCACTCGATCGACCGTTTCAACCTCATCCAGGTCTCGCATTTGAGTCACCAGGCTTTGGGCTTGCGCTTCCAGTTCCTCGCTGTCCAAATCTGGGTCATTAAACGCGATCGTCAGCGTAACGTTGGGTTCACCTGCCATGTGTGTGCCTCAGAGATTAATCGTTGTACACCACA
>JBBSHC010000652.1:0-2894 GCA_038253425.1 Leptolyngbyales cyanobacterium
AGCAGCACTCTCTTTAGTTGACTGTTTGCATCTTAAGCAGTTATCCAGTCAAGCAGGATTGGCAACGCTGCATCTTTTGGTTCCCGTAGCGATTCTGGTCGCTGCTGGACATGCGTCAGCCCTTCAGATTGGTGATCGAGGTCCCACTGTTGTTACGTTGCAAAATCAACTGCGATCGGCAGGCTACTTTAATGCCCGTTCGACCGGACGGTACCTCTCTATTACAGCCGATTCTGTCAAACGGTTTCAGGCAGACAACGGGCTGCGGGTTGATGGTATTGCCGGTCCTGCAACCATGCGGGCATTAAGGGGTCAGGCATCGTCAGGCGGCGGCACCGTTCAACCCATTAGTTACGGTGGGTTGCGGCTTGGCAGTAGAGGGTCAGATGTAAGTACCATTCAGCAACAGCTTAGAAACCTGGGTTACGGCATTAGTGTTGACGGAGTCTTTGGTTCGGCAACCGATCGTGCTGTTCGCCAATTTCAAGCATCAAATCGCTTAGTCGCTGACGGCATTGTTGGTTCTGCCACGAGAAATGCTCTCTACAACGGTGTGAATGTCGGTTACAACCCTAACTACCCTGACTCATTTGCTCCGGCAAATGGCGGCAGCTACAATAATTACGTGCCACCAACCTATATCCCACCAGCTACACCGATCGGTGGTTCGGCAGCAAGCATTGGTAAGCGTTATATTGTCGCCATTCCAACCAGCAATAGCAACGTAGCCGCGCAAGTTAACCGTTATGTCCCTGCATTTCTGAATCGTTCTAATTTGGGGACTTATGTTCAAGCAGGCTCCTACGAAGATCGCGGAGAAGCAGACGCTCGTGCAACTTACTTACGGGCTAAAGGGTTTGATGCCCAAGTCCGCTATTTCTAAACTACTGGCTCAGCTTGAACCAGCTTTGGCACCCAACTTGCCTTAGATTGGCAGCAGCGATCGCTGGCAGGTAGGGCAAACCGCATGAATCGTTAGCTGGCAGTCGAGCAAGTGATAGCCTTCTTTCTGGGCGGTCTTAGAACCAACCTTCAAGATGAAATCACTCTTAAACTCGATCGTCTTATTGCAGCGTACGCAAATGAGGTGATGGTGGTGATAGGGATGGGGCTGGTTGATTTCATAGTGCTTGTGTCCCTCTGCCAGCTCCAGTTCCCGCAAAATGCCCATCCGTGCCATTAACTTGAGCGTGCGATAAATTGTAGAGAGGCTAATTGCCTCACCATCTGTTTGCAGCAGGTTGTAGAGATCCTCAGCACTCAGATGCTTTCCCTTGGGCAAGTTTTGAAAGACTTGCAAAATCGTCTCCCGTTGGGGTGTCAATCGCCAGCCCTTTTCGTTCAGCTCTGCTTTCAGTGAAGTGATAGTATAAGGAGCTGCCATAATCGCCTTCTCAATAACTCTCTATTAATGAGAAGGATACACAATACAATTCTGATTTTCAAGTAGAATGCTTTATTGAGAACTAGTCTTGAAAAGGAACTCGATGTATGAGCAGAAATCTGCCCTTTTTGCGGACTTCTGTCACAGGTTGAGTGGTCTTTCACTAACTGACCTTGCAATCAAGTCGTCTGCTCTGCCCTAAGCAACAACCCCCAACGCTTGAGTAGCATTGAGGGCTATTGCAAGATGAAATAAGCCGTTTTACCGCAAGCCGTCGGCTCTAGCTAAGAGATTCTAAATAGTCCCGCACTCGATTCCGGCGTTTGGGCTGTCGCAACTTTTGCAAAGCCTTCGCCTCAATCTGGCGCACTCGTTCACGGGAAAGGTCGAGTGCTCGACCAATCTCGGCAAGTGAATAAGGATTTCCATCACCTAAGCCAAAACGCATTTGAATGACGTCTCGCTCACGGGTGGTCAGGTCTGCCAAGAGCTGTTGCAGATCACGCCGCAGTGCTTCACGCATCAACGTATCTTCAGGTGAAACATCATCAGTTTCTAGCAGATCGCCTAATTCTGTATCCTTTTCTTTACCCACTTTGGTTTCTAAGGAAACGGAGCGGGGCACTCGCAGCAAGACGTCACGTACCTGAGGCGCAGTCATTTCCAGTTCTACTGCGATGTCTTCAATCGAAGCAGTACGCCCTTTTTCCTGCGAGATCTTGCGCTGAGCTTTTTTGATTTTGTTGAGCTTTTCAGTGATGTGAACCGGAAGGCGAATGGTGCGGCTTTGGGTCGCGATCGCCCGCGTAATGCCCTGACGAATCCACCAGTAAGCATAGGTGCTAAAGCGGTAGCCTTTGGTTGGATCAAACTTCTCGACTGCGCGTTCGAGTCCGAGGGTGCCCTCTTGAATCAGATCCAACAACTCAAGCCCACGATTTTGATATTTCTTAGCAACCGACACGACTAAGCGCAAATTCGCTTTGATCATGTGCTCTTTCGCCTGAGTGCCTTCGGTCTGGATTATGTCCAGTTCTTCAACGGTTAAACTGGTCAGCTCTGCCCAGTGCCGTTTACCTTCTGCGAGGACGGGCTTCAGGTCAGCAACTGTGACTCCACCTTCCAGTGCCCACCGTTCTAGCGAGGGGCGGTGACCTAAATGAGAGGCAAGGCGATCATGCGCGTCTACAAGCTGGACATAAAGCTGAATGGGTCCTCCTGTCGTTTGAGCCGCTTCGGTTCGCAGTTCTAGCAGGCGCATGTAACGCTGTACACGTTGGGCTTCCGAAACCTCTTCGTCGCGACCTAACAAGCGAACGCGTCCAATTTCTTGTAAGTACAAACGCACTAAATCAGTCGTACGACGACCCGCATTGCGCTGGAGGGTAGCGGCATCGGCGTACTCCAGTTCCAGACTCGTCAGGTCATCGACCGTTTGCTCATCATTGGAACCACCCGTTTGCAACCTTGCGGCGTACCGTGGTTCGTCGTAGTCTGCTTCAGCGTAAAA
>JBBSHC010000653.1:0-2890 GCA_038253425.1 Leptolyngbyales cyanobacterium
AGAGAGTCCAATGAAAAAGCTTGCTTATGGTGTTCTGTCCAGCGTACTAATTTTTGCTGCTACAGTACCCGTTGGAGCCACAACGCCCCCTACTACTACAGTTGCTCAGACTAGCTCGTCGCGAATCGAGCAAATGTTTCGGCAACAGCGAGTGTTGACTGATGAGATTCAGGCAATGATGGCGCAACTGAAAACAATGATGGCAGAAATGAAAGCGCTCACGTCTTTGCCAGAGGGTCAAACTCCAACCATGACTGATGTCTACAAGCAGCAGCAGGTGATACTGGCGAAAATTCAGACGCTGAGTCAGTCGCGCTTTGATACCCTCTTACCTAGCAACAAGGCAGCGACTGTACAAGATATCCATCAACAACAGATGGCTATGATCGCTGAAATAAAAACTATGATGGCTGACATGAAGACCATGCTTGAGGTCTACCGTGGTCGGGCTGGCGTTTATCAGCGGTAAAGCTATGTGCAGCAGAGAGCGTGAGGCGAAAAACTAAATGGCTCTGCTGCAAACTTTAAATCACCTCCGGTAGTCTGATCTAAAATGGCTCAGCTTTGAGGAAGCAAGCTTTTGCAAACTTGAGGCAGCCTCCATCAGGCGTTCAAGCGATCGATGAGCAAATCTAACGCAAATTTAATGCTTAGAGCAGCTTCAAACCATGAGTACAGACCGGATCTTCAACAGTGCAGCCTTTTTACAGCCAGCGGATGGGGAGCCAGTGCGATCGGTTGTTACAGAGTCCCCCGATGCCATTGTGGTTGCCTGGTACGTTAAACCAGGGCAGGAAATTGCCGCGCATAGCCATCCCAATGGACAGGATACCTGGACGATTCTCAGTGGCTGTGGCGACTACTATCTAGACCAGGCAGGCACAACGAAAGCGATCGCTGCGGGAGACATTGCGGTTGCGCCGATCGGCTGTGTGCATGGAATTTGCAATCACGGCGAGGAACCATTGGTGTTTATCTCGGTGGTGACGCCAGCCAGTGCCGGGTATGAGCTTGTCAAAAGGGCAGAGTCTCTAAGCTAAGCGCTGAAGGCTCACCTAAAGCTGTGTTGCACTCAACTGAAAAAAGAAATGCTGGCGTTGCTACTGCAACGGCTCAGGCTCTTGAGCATAGCCACACTGCTTACAGTATGGTAAATGTTGATACGTCAACTCGTGGCAGTGATGACATTCAACACGCTGGTAATAACCACAATGAGGGCAGTAGGCATCATGATGCCGAATATTTTTAGCACATCGAACGCAGCGTGATTTTTGCACTCTACTTGCGGCTTGCACTTTAGCATTAAACACCATCTTTTGAAAGAACTTGATGATGCCAAAGCCAATCAGTGGAATCAGCAAGATATAGACATAGCTAATGAGAAACAGCAGACCACTAAACAGAACGCTAAAGAGATCAAACGCAAACTGAAAGAGTGCGCCAACTTGCAGAAACTCAAAGACTTTAAGCACCAATGGCACAAGAAAGATCACCAGCAAATGCCAGCTCATGAGCGCGGCTAAGCCATAGCCCTTGCGTTGGGCAAAGCGATGGACTGAGAGTGCCAGAAGAATGAGCGGCAACAGGAAGAGAGACTGAAACGCCAGTTGGATACTGGGATACCAGAAGGACGCTTTTTCATCACCCGCTTTAACCGCTTTGAATGTTTCAGATTGGTTCAAAAAGGCAATGAAGGCAATGCTTTCTGGCTTTTGTGTTAGTTCCGTTTGAAGGGCAGAACGTTCCTTGGTGAGCGTTGAAAGTTTGCGGTTGTTTTGGTCTAAGGTTTGCTTTGCTTTTTCAGCACCGACGGCGTTAAGGGACTGTTCACGGGGTTGCGCCGCAATTTTTTCCAGCAGCGTTGAGTCATACTGTGCTCGAATGGTGTTGTTTGTCTGGTTAAGTGCATCGATCGCGGTTTGTTTCTGCTCGATCGCTCGAAGGATCTGCTGATTCTGAGGCGTCTTTAGCGCATCTTTAGCGCCTGCATAGGTCAAGCATGATGCAGAAACCTTACCCAAATGCCCGTTTTCGGCTTGTCGATCGCGCTGCTGAAAGCTAGATTGACCATCTGTGCGATCGCGCAAGGAGAGTTGGATAATTTCGTAGTCTTTGTTTTTAGTGGTTTGTGTTAAATAATGATCCCATTGGGCATAGCATGGATACACCTGGGACGGGCTAAGATACCATCGGCTAATATCATCTAAACCTGTAAAAACATTAATTAGAATAAAAAGATCAATCAAAACAATGACAATCAAACTGACTTTGTTCAGTGGTTCGTTGTTAATTGTGCTTGATTTGTTAAAGAAGCGATTCAGGAGACGGCGAATGTTAGCAAACATAGTGCCCTTACAGAGTGCCTTTAAACACAGCGATGAAAACTAACCCGATTTTAGATGATCGGGGGCAGTTTCACTGCATGACAACAAAGCCCTCGGCTTAAAGTTTCTTTAGTAGGACTGATGCGTAAGGTGTTACAGCGGTTCTCGATCGAGTAAGCCACAGTTCGAGCAAGACGGGTGTGGGGTGTAGGGTATCGGGTGTGGTGAATGCAAATGAAAACGGCTGTAGATGCCCGACTTCTGGTTAAAACTCAGCCATAAAGCCCATCCGATCGTGTAGAAGTCGGGGATCTTTGCGTAAGTCCTCTTTAAGAGGATGTTTGCAAAGACGCAGGCAGATGCAGACAAATGCCGTAACGCCGCGATCGATGTAGTCAAAGCGAACCATGCCTCTTGTTCAAACCGTTGCTTCATTCTGTTGCATGATGAGTGTGTTGCAGGCTGAAAGCTTTTCCCGTTGCTTAGACGTTATAGCTGCCGCCACAGAGCTTAGGACACGGGGGGCAAAGGGGGTGTGGGGGCAATGCCCCCAGCCAGGGGTTCCA
>JBBSHC010000654.1:0-2888 GCA_038253425.1 Leptolyngbyales cyanobacterium
ACTCTCTGCATCTATGAGCAAAATTTATCTACACATGAAGCGACCCCGAAGGCGATGCGATGAGTAGTCACCTTTCCTGTTTCAACCGATCTGCTGATCGCGTTGTCTTTCTCAAAGCTAGAGAAGTTTACCTCTTAGGCTTCTGAAACGCAGCAGCAGAGTTTTAGCTAAAGAGCAGGCTTGCTCCAATCACCCTTTTCGGCACCATCAAATTTTGATAGTGCCAGTCCTGTGAAGGTTTAATCAGTGATCAAACGTTTGTTTGTGCAAGGGTTGATCCGTCACGAGAGAATAAGTGTTCTAGCGTTGCATAAACCTGTTGCAAACCGTGATTGAATGGCAACAGGTTTATGCAATAGGTTTATGCTCATCGGTTACGCCAGAGTCTCGAAACTAGACGGTCAAGATACGGCAACTCAGAAAAGGGCATTGAAGGCGGCAGGGGTCGATCGCATCTTCGAGGAGAAAGCTTCAGGGGGACGCTGGGATCGTCCTCAACTGCATTGCGCCATCGAGCACCTCCGGAAAGGCGATGTGTTTGTGGTCTGGAAGCTCGATCGCGTGTCCAGGTCACTCAAGGATCTCTTGACCTTGATGGAGCAGATTGATGAGATCGGGGCGGGCTTTCGGAGCTTGACGGAGGCAATCGACACGACGACTCCAGCGGGACGCATGATGATGCAGATGGTGGGCAGCTTTGCAGAGTTTGAGCGATCCATGATTCGAGAACGGACAAAAGCGGGTCTAGAGGAGGCGCGTCGTCAAGGACGAGTGGGAGGTCGTCGTCCGAAGCTGACTCAGCCGCAGCAGCAGGCGATCATTCAGATGGTCAATGGTGAACAGAAGAGTAGTGCTGAAGCAGCGCGATTGTTCAAGGTGCATCCTTCCACTGTTAGCCGCATTCTGAATCAGCATCGCTATGCAGAGCCAATTGAATGAGTGGAGCCGAAAGGGTTGCAGCTGCAGTGACGCTCTCGCAGCAACTGGGTTGAACTCACTCCCGTGCGATTGCAGCTTTGCTTTACAACAAACAGCATCGAGTTCAAGGTGTGGGAGGCAAAGAGGGGTTGAGTTCAACTCAACCCCTCTTTGCCTGAGATGTAGAGGAACCAGCCTGGTCGAGATATTGGGGAACCTGATTCGTCGAGCGGTTTCTTACCGTAATCCAACCGCACGGACAAATCTCGCACGTTGACCGCAGGCTAGATTTCAGGCTTAATGTTGGCTTTAACCCAAAAGCGACGGGAATGCCAAGCTGCTTGAGAGCGAACAATAAAGATTGGGTAAACCTTTTCAACAGCCCCGTTAGCCAGCATCCGTAAACTCACTTTGCCGTTCAAATCTTTTCTAGTTGAAATGCAAGTAGTTCTGCTAAAGATCTACCTTTCCTTGTCTTTCGTCAAGATATTTCGCCCACAGTTTTCCTAGATTCTACGGTTTGCTCCAGAACCCTCACATGTCTAGGTGTCACTGACTATACGTGTCTCTCAAACCTGGACAGTCAGCAGTAAAAGCTCCCTCTGGGATTTCACTCAGGCGTTTGCCCTTTTGCTTTAGCTGTAATGGAGTTACTACATTTCAAGGAGTTTAAGGAACTATGTTTGGACCCTCTTCACCCTTTCAAAACTCTCAAGATGCTGCCTTGCTACAATCTGGTGCTAATCTACAACAGCCGACTGCTAAGTCTGGTCTCGATGTGCCCCTCTACGGGCAGGGAAACCGCAGCTCCAGCTCTCTAGATGCCCTCAGTACCAAAGCTGGCAATGGCAACTTACCAAAGGGTCTGGCACAGCAACTTAATGTTCTTTTTCCGCCCCAAAATACTAGCTCGGCAGGCTATGGTGGGTCAACCAGCTCGGCAGGTTATGGTGGCTCCGTTACCACGCGGGTTCACTACAACCAAGGCATCGGGAATGGTGCCGAAGGTGGCGACCCCGGTAACTCTCACCCTCACGGTGGCAGTAACGATGAAACTGGGCGTACTCCTGGACAGAACTGGTTCTCCAAGCTATTTTCTTAACGGGAATGCGGGAACCGCCACAGCCGAATCCACAGCGTAGAGTGGGTGCTGCCTAAAACCAACGAGGGTCAGACCTAAAGGTTTTGCAGGCAGTGCCTATCTTTCATAGATGGCTCAAACGGTGCTAGCAACGGCACGTTAATCTAGCAGTTGGAGGCAGCCATCCACGATGGTATCTGTAAAATTATGGTTCCATTGGGCAAGTTGAATAGCCTGGTTGTGGGCAATTGCAACGCAAGGAATAGTTTTCGCTTGTAGCACCACCAGTTCTTCCCAAGTAGGCGCAAGGGACATCTGGGCGACTCCTAATCGCAACAAGGCGCGTGCATTCAATTCCTGTTCTAGATGGCGAGGCAGCACCAGTTGGGGAATGCCCGCTAGCAAGCAGGCAATCGCCGTTGTCAATCCTCCGTGATGGATGACCAGCGACCGATCAACGAAGGCTTCCTGCAAGGGCTTAAATTCCAGCTCCGGCTTCAAAGTTCGGTTGACCAAATCGTACTGAGGATAACTGGCATTGAGATAAGCCCAAGCTGAACCGGGCACGGGTCGCTTTCCAGTCGGTAGGGGCGCGATGTGAATGCCGACATACTCGGGGTGTACACGCCAGAAGCGGTAGTAATCTAGTTCTGGCAGGCTGTAGATGAAACTGCGATCTCCGTTCAGCATCTTGCCTAAAGGGGCATCCGTTTGTAGCACCTGCTGAACTGCTTGACTCACTTGCGCCTGTCGTTCCAAAGATTCTGGGGGCGCGGGAAAGCGCAGCACGGGAAAGACTTCAACAGGCGGCGGTACGGCAAAATGACTCCCGACGACCACGGTTGGCACTCGCTTGTGAGCGGACAGTACCAGACCTGGAGCATGGTCT
>JBBSHC010000655.1:0-2883 GCA_038253425.1 Leptolyngbyales cyanobacterium
CACCACCGTAAAGACCACCATCGTTAGAAACGGACGGATGAGCGCCCACAACAACCCGATCGCTGTTTGCTTGTAGCGCACCAGGATATCGCGCCACGCTAAAAAGTAAAGGAGTTCCCGATAGCGCCACAGATCCTTCCAATACTGCTGCTCAGCGCTGATGTTGGGAACGAACTCATAAGCATAGCCATTCAGTAAGGGAATATCCCACTGCAATGCCTGTTGAAAGCCCGCATCAACCTGCTTAGTAACGCCAAAATCCCACAGGTAGAAAACTCGAAGTGATAGATCAGTTGTGCTGGCAAGGTACCGAAACCAGGGCGCGTAGTACTGAATAGAATGCGAAGTGACGATCGCCAGTTTTGTCATGGTGATGCCAAACTCACACCGTTTCATCGCTTCAGGACGAATGCAGAAGAGAGTGCCATCGACGCTATGAAACCGCTCTGCTTAAAAAAAGAGCGTTCAGCAGCCTCTCGCTTTCTCTGCCCCCTGAGTATAGACCGCCTGGCTATGCGTTAACGCTGCTCAAGAGATCAACCTGAGAAAGGCTGTCCGGCTAGCTTGCAAGTTTTAGTGTGTCTACTTTCACGACATCAACATCGTGTCTCGCTTTACGGCGTACATCCGTTACACTATGACGCTGCATATATTGAGTAAATTCATCAAAGTCAGTAAAGGTTCTAAAGGCTTCGTCTAGACCAGTCAATTCAAACAACATTCTAATTTGCTCGTTCATTGAGCAAAGAAATAATTGACAACCAGACGATCGCACCAGTTTCAACGCTTTTACGAGTGCAATGAAGCTCGAACTATTCATAGAGGTAATGTTTTTCAGATCAACCACTACCACAGCCGCTCCTGACTCGATCGCGCTTTTAATCTCTGAGTGAAATAGAGTAGCCGCAGCAATACTCAAGAAGTTAGACGGTTGAACAACCCTAATTGCAAAGTTCATAAACAACAGTCCATGTAGATATTGAATGTCTTAACCCTGGTGTTTCCTGATACGGTTTGGCAAGACGGAAAACAAGCATAAAAAGTGCCTTGATCCTTAACGACTACAAGAGACAACCTTATACGGCTGATGCTCAAGTGCTGAAACTAGCTCCTAGAAGCCTAACTTAGAATAGTCACAGAGTATAATAGCTTTGCCAGGTAAACATCCCTCTAGAGAAAGAAGCCATGTTTTGTCAGAGAATAACAAGCCGATTTAGGCGCAACTTTGACCCACGAAGAAAGCGTTGAAACGTACTAATCGCAAAAGTTTTAAGGACGGTAGGCACCTTTCAGGTAACTTAATCAAGGGTTAAACAACCAATAAAAAAACTTTTTTGGAAGCAATTTTCCAGCCTGTTGATAAGACAACCTAGTCAGAATCTACTCTAAGTTTGGGGCTAAAAATGTATTCAAAATAGCAGTGCGATCGACAATGACTTTAACCAATCAACCTTGTAACAGGCGTCAATCTAGCTTAAACGGAGCACAGAAATGCAAAAGCTGAGCCTGTTAAAGCAATCAGTGCAAAGCAAAACGCTGTGCGCCTGCTTACTTACTACAACTCTCCTTGGATACATTCCGGCTTGTATTGGAATGCTTTGAGCAACTAGATACACATTTCAGAAAAGAGGTTGCTTTTCTTCAGGTGTTAGAGGGCGAAACTAAGCATGTGGTTGAACTGTTTATAGGGACAGCGACGACTAAAGCTGTAATACAGACGCTGATGAAGCCATGCCCAAGCGCGATCGCGCTGCTGTCGCCCACACCCAAACCAAGCTTGTAGAACTTTCGGTTTGTTTTAAAGGTTTCTTGAAGGCTGTCATCCATTAAATCTAGAAGGTGATCAGAACAGGACTTTCAGAACTATCCAACCCCAAAGTAGGATCGAGCTAGAATCCAGCAAGCATCAAAAAAAGCCTTACAGGCACTCTCTTTTTCCGCCTCCTCTATCTGGATCAGCGCTACCGCTACAAGTTTTTCAGCGCTGTCTCTATCATCTTTGTTTTTACAAGTGCCAGTTTATGCCTGAGTTAGCCCGCATTATTATCTATCCAATTAAAGCGATCGATGGGGTGGAAATCACCCAGGCAACGGTGTTAGCAAGCGGTGCCTTACAGCACGATCGAGAGTTTGCGATCGTGGACAGCGAGGGTAACTTTGTGAATGGTAAACGGACGGCTAAGGTGCATGGTATCAGATCGCGCTTTGACCTGAATGCCCGTACTGTGTCGCTGAGCGTTCAGGGTGAAATGTCCGTCGCAACGTTTCATCTGGACGACGATCGTGCGGCTGCCGCACAATGGTTAAGCGGCTATTTTGGCTTCCCAGTGCAGTTACTTCAGGATACACAAACGGGCTTTCCTGATGATACGGCTGCGCCTGGTCCAACGGTAGTGACGACAGCAACGTTGCAAGCGATCGCTGGCTGGTTTCCAGACTTACGCTTGGAGGAGATACGACAACGCTTTCGCTCGAACCTTGAAATCAGAGACACTGAGCCATTTTGGGAAGATCATCTCTTTGGTGCCGCCGACCAGCTCATTCCCTTTCAAATTGGTGCTGTGCAGTTTGCAGGTGTAAACCCTTGCCAGCGCTGTATCGTTGTCACCCGCGATCCGATTAGTGGAAGCGCCTATCCCAATTTTCAGAAAACCTTTGTTGCCAAGCGCAAAGAAACCCTGCCCGACTGGGTAGACACATCCCGCTTCAACCACTTTTACAGACTGGCTGTCAACACACGCCTATCTAATGCTGAGGCGGGCAAGCGTTTATGTGTCGGTGATGCGGTCAATGATTAGTGATTAGTCGTAGCAGTGGACGATGCATCCGTCTTGAAAGATGTCTTCCCAAGCTCCAGATCAAGCCTTGCGTCTTCCATCCTCA
>JBBSHC010000656.1:0-2882 GCA_038253425.1 Leptolyngbyales cyanobacterium
CTGGTTTCGGGTTGTTGATGAACGGTTTTGATTTCAGATTTATTAAACTGTCGAAAAAACCTGCACGATATGGATTATCAAATCAGTTCAACATCCTAAACGATGGGAACGAGCTTTATTCAGTCCTGCAAATCATGAAGCGATTGGGTGAACTGTAAAGAAATGAGTGAGATGCAGATAGAGGGGTTGAACAGTGATTAACGAAAACAGTGAAGTAATTTTGTCAGTGCGGCATTTGACTGCCGACGTGGATGGCATTCAGATTTTGAAAGGGCTGAATCTGGAAGTCAAAGCGGGCGAGATTCACGCGATTATGGGACCGAATGGTTCTGGGAAAAGCACCTTTTCTAAAGTGCTGGCGGGTCACCCTGATTACACCGTGACGGGCGGCGAAATCCATTTTCAGGGCAAAAACCTGCTGGACTTAGAAGCAGAAGAACGGGCACGATCGGGCATTTTCCTTGCCTTCCAATACCCCATTGAAATTCCCGGTGTGAGCAATCTCGACTTTTTGCGCGTTGCCTATAACTCCAAGCGCAAACATCAAGGTTTAGAAGAATTGGATGCCTTTGATTTTGATGATCTGGTACGCCAAAAGCTAGACATCGTCAAAATGGATCCTGCCTTTCTGAGCCGTAGCCTGAACGAAGGATTTTCGGGGGGTGAGAAGAAGCGCAACGAGATTTTGCAAATGGCGATGCTGGAGCCGACGCTGGGCATTCTGGACGAAACCGATTCGGGTCTGGATATCGATGCGCTCAAGATTGTGGCGAATGGCGTGAATCAACTGGCAAACGCAGACAATGCGATCGTGCTGATCACCCACTATCAGCGCTTGCTCGATTACATCACACCCGACTATGTACACGTCATGGAAGGCGGACGCATTCTCACCACGGGCGGCAAAGAATTGGCGCTAGAGCTAGAAGCCCGTGGCTATGACTGGGTACGCGAAGAGGAGGCAGTAGCAGCAAAATGACGATTCAGTCTACTGTTTCTGATGTAGCCGCAAGTAACCCGCTGGATCGTGCCGCTAGTCGTACTGCTTATCTACAAAAACTGTTGCATTTGCGTGCTGATCTGGATGCGTCCGCAGAGAAATTGCAGGTGAGCCGCGATCGCGCTACGGCACGAGTCCAGGAGCTTGCGCTTCCCTCTACGCGTGATGAAGAGTGGCGGTTTACAGATTTATCACCGCTATTGCAGGCTAATTTCCAGTCGGTAGACAAACCAGCACCCACGCTGGGTTTTCCTGAGCTGCAACCGTTTCTGTTGCCAGAAGCTGTAAGCAGTCGTCTGGTCTTCGTGGATGGACAATATGATCCGGCTCTGTCTTCGGTGGATGATTTGCCTGATGGTGTCATCGTTGCCAACCTTGTCGCTGGAATCGAACTGATGCCAGAGCTAACAAGCTATCTGGCGCAGCAACCGGGAGCGGAAGAAACGTTTACGGCGCTTAACACTGCCAGCTTTACTGATGGTGCCGTCGTTTGGGTCGAAAAGAATCACGCGATCGCGCCACCCATTCAGCTTCTCTACGTGTCAACAGCAACGCAGCCGACGATCGCCCATCCACGCTGCCTTGTAGTCGCTGAACCTGGCAGCAAACTGACCTTGATTGAAAATTACGTGACCCTTAACGAAGGTGTTTATCTTACCAATCCCGTGACCGAAATTTGGGTGGGTGAGAATGCTGAAGTGAATCACACCCGCATCCAGCGTAATAGCGATGCTGCCTTCCATATGGGCAAAACGGCTGTTTCGCAAGCGCGAGATTCTCGCTACACCTGCAATGCGGTGAGCCTCGGCGCAAAACTGTCTCGCCACAATTTAGAGGTTCATCACACTGGGGAACAGACCGAAACAACCCTGAACGGATTGACCATCATTAGTGGTGAACAGGTCGCGGATACGCACAGCACGATCGCTTACACCCATCCCCACGGCAGCAGCAAGCAGATCCATAAGTGCATTGTGGACGATCGCGCCCATGCGGTCTTTAATGGCAAAGTCTTCGTGCCCAAAGCGGCGCAACTCACCGATGCAAAGCAACTCAGCAGCAACCTCTTGCTATCGCCCAAAGCGCGGATCGACACCAAACCTCAGCTTGAAATCACTGCCGACAACGTGAAATGTACTCACGGCGCGACCGTCAGCCAGCTAGATAGCGATGGAGTCTTTTACCTGCAAAGCCGCGGTATTGACGAAGACAGCGCCCGCAAACTGCTGACGTACGCCTTTGCCTACGAAGTCATCCGTGAAATTCCCGTTGCGTCGTTAAGAGAGAAACTAGCGGCGATCGTCCGTGAACAGCAAACCTAAAGTAGGGACGTTCCATGGAACGTCTCTACAGACGGTCAAAATTCATCCTTTAGCCCTCATCCTTCATCTTTTCCCCGTTATGACCTTCACCCAAACCAAGCCCCTCGCCGCCAGCGTTCGTGCTGATTTTCCCATCCTGAACGAACAGATTCACGGCAAGCCGCTGGTGTATTTAGATAATGCGGCAACTTCTCAAAAGCCGATCGCGGTTCTGGATGCGCTGCGTCATTACTACGAGCATGACAACGCCAACGTGCATCGGGGTGTGCATACGCTGAGTTCGCGGGCAACGGATGCCTATGAAGGGGCGCGGGACAAGGTGGCGGCATTCGTGAATGCGGCATCGCGGCAGGAGATCATTTACACTCGCAACGCAAGCGAGGCGATCAACCTGGTGGCATACGCGTGGGGCAATGCAAATCTGCAACGAGACGATGAAATCATCCTCTCGGTGATGGAGCATCACAGCAACCTGATTCCCTGGCAGCTTTTGGCACAGCGGACGGGTGCAGTGCTGAAGTTTGTCGAGTTGACTGAAACTGAAGAATTTGATCTGGAAC
>JBBSHC010000657.1:0-2865 GCA_038253425.1 Leptolyngbyales cyanobacterium
AAGACTGGCTGCTAGAATGCGCCGAGCCTTTTATTGAACGGGCACAAAACCAGCAACAAAGTCTAGAAATCGGGCTTCCTGCTGACTTGCCGCCGCTAACCACCGATCGCTCCTACCTGGAGCGGATTATTGCTGAGTTGCTCAATAATGCCTGCAAATATACCCCTGCGAAGGGGCAGATCACAGTGTCAGTAGCAGTGGCAGCAAACAGGGTGCGCTTCCAAGTCAGCAATTTGGGCACCGAAATTGCCCCTAGTGACCTAACGCGTGTGTTTGATAAGTTTTACCGCATTCCCAACAACGATCCCTGGAAGTATGGCGGTACTGGGCTTGGCTTAGCGCTGGCAAAAAAACTGAGCGAAACGCTAGGCGGCAGCATTCAGGTGACAAGTCAGGCTGGGCTAACTTCCTTTACGGTGGAACTGCCCCTAAATCCGGGGGTATGATTGCCAGAGGCTTTTCAGGGGCGATCGCTGTGTGAGACAGACAGACAGTTTTCAGATGGAACACAGCTTTGGGTAAGCCTTCAGCGGTTAGCGTTTAGCTATGAGCCTGTTGCTGATCGGACTGTGGCTGATGCCTTTGAACATCGCTGTAAGGCTGACCCATGCCCCCTGGTCTCGGTCGCGCTGCCCAATCTTCTCTGGGGGAACTTTTGCTAAATTTCGGGCGTGATGTAATAAAAGGGCGAGAAATCGTACACTATAAGGTTGCATGGTTTCAACGGTTCGCCTGTCATGCTACAGCGCGATCGCTGAACGGTCAAAAGCCCGGTGAATGCTAGTCGCCTCGAAATCCTGATTTCGCTAGAATGCGGCTGGATACGAAGCCAGTAGGGTAGGAGTCAGGCAACGCCTCAATGCTGAAACCACGTTTCTACCCAAAACCAGGTTTCGCTATGGGGTAGCCAAACTCGGTTACTGAGTTCAGTTCACTACCTAAACCAGTTGGAATGGATGTTTCCGTGAGTGTAATGCAGTTAAATAGTCCACCGCTCCAGTCAACACCGCTGATTCTTGATAGTCTGCCCGATCTGCCCATTGCGGATGACGTCTGTCCTCGACGTGCAAGGCTACAGATTGATCTGATGTTGCTGGCGATCGAGGCGCTGGACTTGAGTGGGTCAGAAGCCATTCTCGTCATGGCAACCGAATTAGAACTTCAAAGCATCATCAAAAACCGGGTGTCGCTCTGGCGTCTCCGCAGCACCAATCCCCTACGGCGGTACAGTCAACGTCGCCCCTTGACCCTGGCAGAAGCCAAAGCGCTGGTACTGGTGGGTTGCTACCTGGCACGCCGCCTGACGGTACTGATTCGACAACTGTTGCTTGCTTACCAACAACTCAGCGAAAAGCAGCTATCGATGGAGCATCACTTTCGGTTGAACGAATACCTTGAACGGTTTCGTGCCCATTTTCGATCGCGCATGAACCCAAAACGAGCGATCGTGGCAGCCTATGACTCAGACGAAAAGCTGAATGAACTAGCGCTAAATCTGCTGACTCAACTGCTCTTTTGTACGGGAACCTACGGGGTACAGCGGTTTTGGGTTAGTTTGTTTGACGGAGAAGTGGCATGACAATACAGCGTCAATATAGTTTGCCGAACTGCACCCTTGTTCTAGAAGGCTGGGGCGACATGGTGGTTGCTAACCAGGCAGATGCCCGTCCGCTCATGTCTAACCTGGTGAATGTCGAATGTCATTTAGTGGGCGAAGAAAAACCGTTGTCTGGTGGACGCGAGTTTTTTGAAAGCTTGACCACAGCCGTTAGCCTGTACGCTCAGGAGTTGTTAAGCGGCATTCACGCGTTTACGGCACAGACCAATGCTGCTCAGTTTGTCGAGTTGCAGCGTTTAGATGACAATCATCATCGGCTCAGTGTGCGTCCGCCTGATGCAGAGCCAGGTTCGGGTATTGCTACTCACTTGACGCGGCAGGTTGATCTGACGACCGTGCAGTTGTTTGATCTGGTAGAAGCCGTTGATCAGTTCTTTGCCGACACTCAAACCTTGCCTGATCTGGCGTTTAAGGCGGCACCGATCGCTAAACGGTATGTGCGTAGTCGTGAACCTGTCATTCAACGAGCCGTACCAGCCGCGATCGGAGCATCGGGAGTAGCACTGGCTGCGATCGCCTTTTTCTTTATCCCGTCCCCTCAAGTGCGGCAACCAGATGATTTAGTGCCCAAAGCCAGCACGACTGCCACGGGTACGCCATCGCCTGCCAGTCCGCCTGTGCCGACGAGCAGTGGTTCGCCCTCTGCTTCGCCCTCTGCAAGCCCTACAACCGTAGCAGTCTCTCCCAGTCCCACGGCTTCCGCGTCTTCGCCCGATTTAGCTAAGCTTGAGGCAGCGCTCACGGCAGCACCCGAAATTACTGATCCAGCCCAAATTCAATCGTTGCAAAAGCAGTTGTCTGGGCAGCTTGATCAGGCTTGGAAAACGCGTTCAAACATCAAGCAAGACCTGGTGTATCGGGTTGGGGTAGCGAAAGATGGCGCGATCGTAGGCTACAAGCCCGTTAACCCAGCAGCCCTTACAGAGGCTAAGCAGACTCCACTCTTGGATTTGCTCTATATTCCGGCGGGTGGTTCGCAACCAACATCAGAGCCGATCGCGCAGTTCAAAGTCGTTTTTACCGCAACCGGACTGGTTGAAGTCGCGCCCTGGAATCAGGCAATGGCAAGCCCCCTAACCAACGTGACAGAAATCACTGACGTTGCCAAGATCAAGGATTTGCAGCCCAAACTTTACGATCAGATAGACAAAAGCTGGAAAGATAAACCTGCTTTCAAGAAAGATTTGATCTTTCGAGTGCGGGTGAAGCAGGATGGTGCCATTGTTGATTACAAGCCCGATGACCAG
>JBBSHC010000658.1:0-2859 GCA_038253425.1 Leptolyngbyales cyanobacterium
AATCAGTTACAGCATCAAAGCTTATAAGCACCTGCGTAAACGATTGAGCTTTTACAGACAAGAGGGGTTACACCATGTCTGATTCAGTAGTATTTCAGTCCAGCCTGCATTCGGGTTCAGTTCGGCAGCCACCTACACTCCGCCTTGATGTGTTGCAACCCGTCCGCCACTGGCTAGATCACCTTTCGATCAACGATCCAGCCTTAGCTCGTTTCTTGTACAAGACGATTCCCGGTCAGTGTCCCTTCGAGCGTGATGTCATTCTTTTCGGTCGCAAGCTTGCTCACATTCCGCCCCTGTGCAAGCTCAACCCCCTGTATGATCAGCTCGTTGGTCTGCGCTTTCGCTCAATGTGCTATCTGGTCGATGTTTGCGGAGAAACTATTTAGCTTTAGCGTTGAAATTTGAGCTTACCGTTGCAGACAGGGGGCAGAAGTAAAACTCAAAACGCCTCCCCCTACCCTTAAGGCAATGCCGCCAACTGAGTCTCAATTCTGCCAGCGTCGAGGGCACGACCAATAAAGACCAGACGGGTTTGCTTCAGTTCTTCAGAGTGCCAGGGGCGATCGTAGAATTGGTCGAAGCGCATTCCTACCCCTTGCATCACCAAGCGCATCGCTTTCTGGGGCACGGCAACAAAGCCTTTGATGCGATAAATCTCCTGCTCCTGGACAAGTTTCTCAAGTTGCTGCTTGAGCACAGTGGGATCAAAGGCGCGATCGAGTACCAGATGGGTGGCGCTGATGTTGTCATCGTGATCGTGGTCTTCTTCTTCATCATGGTGGCTGGGGCGCAACGTTAGATTATCTTCCACCGCTGCTTGAAACCCTAGCAAGATATCTGGGTCGAGTTGTCCGTGATTGCTGGATACTATTTTGACGGCTCTTGGAAGCTCTTGCTGCACAAGTGTTTTTACCTGAGCCAGAGTCTCGGCATCAACCAGATCAGCTTTGTTGAGAATCACCAAATCGGCGCACGCGAGTTGATCTTCAAATAGCTCCTGAATCGGAGTCTCGTGATCCAGGCTGGGATCAGCTTGCCGTTGTGCTTCCAAGGCTTGCAGATCATGAGCGATCGTTCCCACGGCGACAGCCTCACAATCAACGACTGTAATCACCCCATCGACCGTCGCAGCGTGACAAATTTCGTGCCAACGAAAGGCTTTGACTAGCGGCTTGGGCAATGCTAGACCAGAGGTTTCTATGAGGATGCAATCCAGGCTTTCTCGGCGCTTGAGCAGCTCTAACATGACGGGCAAAAATTCTTCCTGAACGGTGCAACAGACGCAGCCGTTGGTCAGCTCAACGATTTGGGGTTGAGCTGTTTCTGTAGCATTCGTCATCTGAGTATCAGGTGTTTCTTCATCGCAGACCTGGCACGATGCCGCAGGCACGCTTTGCGAACGCAGCAAATCGCCATCAATGCCCAGTTCGCCAAATTCGTTAACGAGTACAGCAATCCGTCTGCCTTGATTATTTTGCAGCAGATGGCGGATCAGTGTCGTTTTACCGCTGCCGAGAAAGCCAGTAATGATTGTGACGGGAATTTTTGCTGCCATGCGAAGGACGTTTTAAGTTTTGAGTTATTTTTCTGCGATCAGCCGTCAGCTTTTGTTTTCTGCGTTCTGGCTGCTCTTTTGACTTCAAATGGTGAATCCTGAAGACTTGATAGCGCTTTAACTACCAAGCCCCCAGGATTCTAGGGAAGACGTTAGAGAGGGAAGACTGCGTAAACGAAGGGCATTAGTCAGCGGTAGCTAGTTCGGTGCTGCCACGGGTACGACGCCGGGTCAGCGTATTGAACAGCATGGCACCGATCGCTTTAATCAGGTTGCCTTCCAATTCCTGGAACAGCTTCATGTTCATGCCAAAAGCGGCGTTGGCTTCATCCACAATGCGATCGGCAGTAGCATCATCGAGCGACAAATCGTTCATTGCTTGACGATAGGTTGCCTTGAACTGCTTCTCGTCGGGAATGTTGTTGAACTCATAGAACGCTGTGCCGTTGCCATCAGTCAAGTTCATACCGCGTTGAGCAATACCCTTCAAAATCTGCCCCCCCGACAAATCGCCCAAGTAGCGAGTATAGGAGTGTGCGATGAGCAATTCGGGAGCCGTATTGGAGATATCACGAATCCGTTGGATGTAAGCTTCGGCAGCAGCAGACGGAGCGACTTGATCTCGCCAGTTAGCACCATAGTAGTAGTGCAGGTCTTGCTCTAGCGATCCCTTACGGTTCAGTTCGGGAAAATAAATCTTTGAAAGAAGCGGATGGTGCTGATGACGATCCATCTCTGCTTCCATCGCTGAATAAACGAAGTAGAGATTGGAGACAAGCTTACGGTAGGAGTTTTTCTCAACCACTCCCTTCAAAAAGCATTTCACGAACCCGACGTTTTCAGCCATTGAGTGAGACTTCTTGGTCCCCTCACGCAGCTTTGTTGCTAAATTACTGCTCATGCTAAATCTTCTAAACTTATCGTTGACTTGATGGTGGATGACTCGTTGGTCTGTGGGCACAATTTAAAGTCTTCATTAGCTACCCAATTGTTACGGTAGACCGATTTGATGAGAGTTTTTATTAAAAAATCTAAAGTTGACTGCTGCGTCAAAGTAAATAGTAAGGGAAGACCGGAAATTACGCTCTCTGCGAGTTTGATAGTGTATGCCATCAGATCCAATCTAGTAGGCTGATTCAGCCGATCGCTCACCCTTGTTGCTCTGGTCTTACTGCTCCTTGAGCTTCAGTTTTTTGATTTTCGGTCGTTTTAGTGAGCCGTCGCTTGTGCTCAAGGTGCTGCTGTCGTCTTGAGTTTGTCATCAACCGTTTGTAAAGACTGGACTGCCAGCGTCAATGTCA
>JBBSHC010000659.1:0-2857 GCA_038253425.1 Leptolyngbyales cyanobacterium
TCCTTTTAAAAAACGCCCCACGCTACGGGGCGAAATCCGCTCTACAATGCCCCGTTTAGTCGCCTCATCAGCCATCGATGCGTTGCCGCAATTGGCTATCACTGATGTCTTCGCACTCTGCTTGCCCCAAGGACACACTGGACAGCAGCCATCGCTCTCGCCATAATTGCATTTGGTTGCGACTTAGGCTCAGTTGTTGCGATAGGGCGCTATTGCTCTCCCCCTTGACCGCCCCCAAGACTAACTGTACCCGTCGCACTAAGCGATACGGATTGGTGGTTTGGCGGGCGATCGGTTCCAAAATGGTCTTTTGTCGGAAGGACAAAGCAATGGGTTGAGCATAGGGAGTTAGCATCAGGGTGAACCAGGGAAAAAATCTCATGCTGCTTGTTCAGCTTATCCCTTCATGCCCTGCGATGACCTGCTTAACTACTTCTGCCACCCTGCAATAGGTTGTCAACCGACAAAAAGCTACCGTAAGGGTGATATTCTGCCTAGCAAACTTTCTTCTCGTGTTGCCGATACGGGGGCATGGATACTGAAAGGCTCAGAGGGAGATGTGGGGGCTTTGGAGATGAAGGTCAGTCGCTTGCTCGATCGCGTACCTGCTGAACTTGCTGCTTGGGAAGCGTTAAAGGGCTTTTATGGCAACGTATTTTGCGGTGTGTTCCTTAATGATTGGAATCGAGGCCTATCCCTATCCCCCGAATTGATGCAACGGCTAGTTAAGTACAGACTGAGCATAGATTTTGACCTTTACTGCGATGTTGCAGTATTGGCAGAAGCAGAAGTAGCAGCAAAAGAAGAAGAGCCTCGAACAGCGTGTGGATATGTGTTGGAGGGTATAAGACGATTGCAGTCTAACAATTCCGTTGCACACCGCCCAAATCAAGGTTGTCAGCAAGATCCGGGAGTTTACTAACGGCGGGTGAACGGAGTCGTTATCGCCCCGAACAATGCCGAAAAGGACTGTTATATGTAGTCGGATTTTGGCTGTCTTCAACGTACTTAATGTAGGCAAAATCAGAAATTTTTATTCGTTGTAGACAGCTTATATTGAGTTTGTCTCTAACGTATGGGAAGTATTTATGGAACTTCCCCTATGAGAGTTCAACGCATCCGTCTGGCAGATCAAACCGAAAGCTGGCTGGTTCTTGACGACAACCACCTGCCGGTGCCATCGATTCAGTCCTACCTGCATTATTTAGAGGGGTTGGAGTACTCTCCCAACACCATCCACAACTACGCCACCCATCTCAAGCAATGCTGGGCGTTTCTGCGGGAATTTCAGCATGAATGGGATGCTATCACGGTGGAACACCTGGCAGACTTCATTCGCTGGCTTCGTCACCCCACCGCTAAAGTCATTCCCCTCCAAGGGCAACCCCCTCAACGCACTGAGCGCACAATTAACACGATTTTGGCAGCAGTTTACAGCTTCTATAACTACCAGGAACGGCTTGGCACCGTCGCAGGTTTGCAAGCTTACAGTTATGGAACTCGACTCGGTCGTCAGTACAAATCGTTGCTACATCACATTCAGGTAGGCAAGGAGCAAAAGATCAAGCGCCTCAAGTTGAAAGAACTCAGGCAACTCCCAACGGTTCTCACCGCTGCCCAAGTGCAGCAGATCGTTGCAGGGTGCCACCACCTTCGCGATCAGCTGCTCATTTGCCTGCTTCATGAAACAGGGATGCGCATTGGTCAAGTTCTAGGGCTGCGGCATGTTGATGTGCGGTCATGGGATAACGAGATTCAGGTCGTTCCTCGAACCGACAATGCCAACGGTGCTCGCGCCAAAGCGCAAGCGAGTTACACCGTTCATGTTTCTCAACCCTTAATGCGGCTGTACGCGGACTACCTCATTCACGAGTACCCAGAGAACCTTGACTCCGATTACGTGTTTGTCAACCTGTGGTCTGGGCAGATCGGGCAGCCTATGCGCTATCAGACGGTCGTAGCCTTGCTTCGACACATGGAGCAAGTGACCGGCATTGCGCTCCATGCCCACTTGTTTCGGCACACTCACGCAACTGACCTCCTGCGACAGGGTTGGGAGTTGTCCTACATCCAGAAACGCTTAGGACATAGCAATATCCAGACCACTGCGAACACCTATGTCCATCTGCAAGCGGATGACCTCAAGTCTGCGTATCAACAATATCTGACACAGAAGGAGACCTAAATGGAAGCTGCAAAACGGGTGCCTTTGCCCCCTGGCTCAAGATCAGAGTACGACAAAGATGTTTGGGATGTTTGTAACTTGGGCATGGCTGCCCAGCCTGCAACAGGTGACCGTCAACTCAATTTCACCAGCATCCCTCAACTCTGGCTACGAAAAGCGGCAAAACAATTCATTCGCTAGACGCTAGCCACGTTAAGTTTTGGTTCAGCGAGAACCCGCTTGTCTGCCCTCAAAAAGTTTGCCACCTTTTTAGCCCAGTTCTATCCCTTGCTACAACCCATTGAGATCAATCGCGCTTTGATTATGCAGTACCTGAGTTATCTGCATACTTGTGGGGTCTCTTCGAGCTCAAGAGCTGGTCTCATTGGGGGACTCAACAGCTTCTTGTCTCTGAGTGCTCGTTATGGATGGGCTGTTCTCCCACCAGAGCCTCTGATTTTTCGTGAAGATTATCCCCGCCCAAAAAAACAGTGCCACGCTACATCCCTGCGGAAGTATTAGAGCAACTGCACCAGCACCTAGACCTGTTGCCACTGCCCTACCAACGGATGGTTCTAGTGGTCTGTCAATTCTAATTTTGTGAGTTTAGGGATAATAGAGAAGTGAACAGAATCCTCCCTATTATTCGAGGAAATTACAATGCCCAAACGTTATATTGTGCGGTTGAGTGAA
>JBBSHC010000660.1:0-2856 GCA_038253425.1 Leptolyngbyales cyanobacterium
TCGCTCGTCAATAGCCGTAAAACTTTTGCCTGCGTTAGTAAAGTGAGATTGTCATACGCTTCACGAGCAGGGCGGATGGCATTTACCTCAGCATCGGCTTTTGCACCCACTAAACAGGGATAACCATCGAAGGTGTCGCAGCGAATACAAGGACTTTTGGTACGGTCTTGTTCATTCAGCTTCAAACCAAGCGGTAAATGAAAGGGATAGTAACCCAGCTTGCGAATGCAGTCAGAAATTTCCTGCATATCGGGTTCGTGACTGACAGGCGGATAGGGATAGGGATCGCTGCACGGTGGCTCTGTCGGATCTTGACCGCGATCGCCATGTACGTCATAAAGCGCTTCTGCCTGGGTGTAATAGGGCGCAAAATCTTGATAGCTAAGTTCCCAGGCAGGTGAAATGCCATCTTTGTGAATGACTTGCGTGAAGTCACGTTCGCGCAGTCGGATTAAGGCTGCACCATAGACTTTTGTATTACCACCCACCCAATAACCCGTTTGCGGACGGAAGGGTTTGCCATCGCTGCCAATCCAACGTTCATCAGTGTGATAGCGTTCTTTTTGGTAGACTTCTAACGCATTCCAATTTGCCTTTTCTCGCGGCAAAAAGTCGCCCCGTTCTAACACCAAAATCTTTTTACCTGTGGGCGCAAGCTGGTGTGCTAAAGTTCCACCACCTGCCCCTGTGCCAATGATGATTAAATCATAGTGGTTGGTTGCTGTTGTCATCCGATCGACCCTTTATTGTTACTAATGTCTGGCAGATACCGTCAATTCACCGTCCAGGTGCATCACTTTCCATTGGGTTTGTTCTTCTTCGCGCCAGAAACGCAGCGTTACGGTTGCGTTTCCGACGCTCAAATTTACCAATTCCAGATCGGGCAACCAGTCTGGTAAAACAGGTTGGACGGTGAGCGATCGATCCGCTGCATTGGCTTCCAGCCCTAACATGGCGCGAATCAACAGGAAGATTGAGCCAGCAGCCCAGGCTTGCGGAATGTTGGCATCGGGATAAGGAACGGGAAAATGCCCAGGTTTGCGTTCCATGCCACCAAACAGTTCAGGCATCCGTCCCGCTTCAAAATAGCTGGCAGCGGCAAAAATCCCTTCCGCAATCTGGTTGGCTTCCTGATGATAGCCATACTGTTTCAAGCCCATCGCGATCGCGGAATTATCGTGAGGCCACACGCTCCCCAATTGATAGCTGATCGGGTTGTAAGCAGGGTTGCGGCTAGACAAGGTACGAATGCCCCAACCACACCAGAGGTCAGGCTGGAACAGGCGTTTGACCAGGCGATCGGCGCGTTCTTTAGGCACAATACCTGACCACAACAAATGTCCAGGATTCGAGGCGACCGAACGAATTTGTTGCTTTTTGCTATCTAAGCCCAGACAATAAAAGCCTTCATCTTCCATCCAGAAGCGATCGTTAAAGCGCTGATACAGGTCGTCTGCTTTCTGCCGTAGTCGTTTTGCCTGCTCCGGCTCTCCCAGAATGTCATAAATCGTTGCTGCATCTTTCCAGGCACTGTAGACATAGCCTTGCACCTCACAAAGCGCGATCGGCGGATCAACCTGAGTGCCATCGGGATAGACGATCGCATCCCCAGAATCCTTCCAACCCTGGTTTCGCAAGCCCATAGACGAGCGAGTTTGATACTCCACAAACCCATCCTGGTCAAAATCACCATACTGATCAATCCAGGTCAACGCTTTCTCAAAGGAGGCGCGGCAATCGTGCAGTAGAGCCTCGTTGTGACTCCATTGATACGCTTCTGCCAGTGTTGTAATCCAGAGAATGGTGGTGTCGATCGTGCCGTAATAAGGCGTGTAGGGGAGTTGCTTGAGTTCTGTTAATTCATCGTGGCGCAGTTCATGCGGCATCTTTCCCGGTTGGGCATCCCGCCAATCATCCACTTCTGTGGCTTGCAGTTGCGCCAGTTGCAGCAATGTTCCATGAGCAAACCCATAATACACCGCCATCGTTTGCATACTAACTACAACAGAATCGCGACCAAACACGGCGACGAACCAGGGGATTCCTGCCGCAGGCATCCAAAAGTCCTGCCCATTACCCTCAACTTTAATTCGCAGGGCGGACATATCGATCAAGGCTTGCTGGTAATAAGCTGCAATTTCAGCATTGGACGATCGCAATTGAGTGGCTTGAGCCAGAAAATCTTTGCTGACCTGTTTGGCTTCCGTATCGTGTTCCACCTTGCAGGTATTTTGTGGATAAGTCACATCCTCACCGACGATTACGGCAAAGTTAATACAGGTGTGCCAGGACTGCCCCGGAGCAAGCACTACATCAAAGAATAAGCGACCATTGGCATAGCGAGGTTGAGAACTGGAGGATTCTGGTTGGGTGATGAGACCTCGATGGAACGAACCATTGTGGTAATCCGTTGTCAATTTCCCGTCTTGCCAAACCGTTTCAATTTCGCCGCGCGTCAAGATTTGCTGCGACTTTACTTCAAAAATGTCAGCAAAATCCGAGCGAATTGCCAGCATTAATTGAAAATCAACCTGTTCTGAATGATGATTCGTAATATCAATATCTTCGTGCATCCCACCGACAATATCGCGACGAATACTAATCATCAGGCGACCGTTAGGGACAATGCCATTGACGGTACGAAATTGAGGATTGGTGAACTGGTAGAGTGCGCTGTGATGGTTGATCGGGCTAGAGGCAAGCAGGAGTATGCGATCGCGGTTGATCGATACTTCATAGTAAGAAAGTAAGCGCGTATCGGCAACAAAAAACCCTTGTGCTAGTGTGTCATCAATCCAACCACAGGAGTCAGTGACGAGAAATGTAGAACCGTCATTAATTGCAATTTGACCCGAA
>JBBSHC010000661.1:0-2848 GCA_038253425.1 Leptolyngbyales cyanobacterium
CAATCCGTTACATTTGAGCCGACCTCGCCCTTCTCCAAAGAAAAAGCCCCGACCACAAAAGCCGGGGACTATGATCAGGGTGCATCTACCACTCTTGTATTCACGCGCTAAAGAGAGATATCCGGAGAAAAGAAGTTAGTTTTTCGATGAAGGAAGAAGGCTAAAGGTAAAAGGCTAAACTAGCTCAAAGCCTCACCTTCCCTCGCTCCCCTTGCCTCTCCCACTCCCCTCGCTCCCCGTCCCCGATCCCTTCCTCCACCAGCGCTCCAAGTGTAAATGGTGACTGTAGTCCGTGGGGAAAAGGTGATAATAGACAAATTTAGCACCGCGATCGCTCTTTAGTTTTTAAGCTGGCACAAGTCGTTTTCATCGCTGTCAGTGCTTGCAAGCGCTTGATATGGCTGGATTACAACTGTCTATAACTGTTCCTAATTTTCTACCCTCTGCACAGTGTATGTCCATGCGAATTACTGCCTTACAGGATCGATTGGATACCTACTATGAGGAAATTCGGGCAATTATTCTGGTGCGCCAGAACCCGATTACGGGGCTATTACCTGCCAGTACCGCCGTTAATGCTCATGGTGACTACACCGATGCCTGGGTGCGCGACAACGTGTACAGCATCTTGGCAGTATGGGGGTTGGGGTTAGCATATCGCCGTCTGGATGACGATCGCGGGCGTACCTTTGAGCTAGAACATAGCGTCATTAAATTGATGCGGGGGCTGCTGTTTGCCATGATGCGTCAGGTGCAAAAGGTTGAGCAGTTCAAAGTCACTCAATCACCGCTGGATGCGCTGCACGCAAAATACGATACGCAGACGGGCGGCACGGTGGTGGGCGATGACCAGTGGGGACACTTGCAGCTTGACGCGACCTCTATTTTTCTGCTGATGCTGGCGCAAATGACGGCTTCGGGCTTGCACATTGTCTTCACGACCGATGAAGTGAACTTTGTGCAAAACCTGGTTTACTACATTGGTCGCGCCTACCGGACCCCTGACTATGGCATCTGGGAGCGGGGGAACAAGATCAACCACGGTAACCCGGAACTCAATGCCAGCTCGGTTGGGATGGCAAAGGCGGCGCTAGAAGCGATGAGTGGGCTGAATCTGTTTGGCGTTCACGGTAGCCAGAACTCGGTGATTCACGTACTGCCGGATGAAATTGCCCGATCGCGCATTACGTTAGAGTCGCTACTGCCCAGAGAATCCAGTTCTAAAGAAGTAGATGCTGCACTGCTAAGCGTGATTGGCTTTCCGGCGTTTGCGGTGGATAATAGCGTGCTGCGCGATCGCACCCGTAACGACATTATTCAAAAACTTCAGGGCAAATACGGCTGCAAGCGCTTTCTGCGAGATGGGCACCAGACCGTTTTGGAAGACACGAGCCGCCTGCACTACGAACCGTGGGAACTCAGGCAGTTTGAGCATATTGAGTGTGAATGGCCCCTGTTCTTTACGTATTTGTTGCTTGATGCTGTTTTTCGCGGCGATCGTGACCAAATTCAGGACTACCAAAAACGACTGCAAGCGGTTCTAGTCGAGCGCGATGGGCTGCACCTGCTGCCAGAACTCTATTACGTCCCTGCGGAGTGTGTTGACGCAGAACGGGCAAAACCCCAAAGCCAGGTGCGTCTACCCAACGAAAACGTGCCACTGGTCTGGGCACAAAGCCTGTACTTATTGGGACAACTACTGAGCGAAAATTTGCTGGCAGTTGGGGACATCGATCCGCTGGGTCGTCATCTGCATGTGCGTGAGCAGCGTCAGCCCCAGGTGCAAGTTGCGCTGCTGGCAGAGAATGAAGCCCTGCAATCCCAATTAGCTGCCTATGGTATTGCCACCCAAACGCCGACCCAGGCAGAAGCCTTTCAGGTACGCGAGGCAAAGGAGTTAGCAGCCATCTACACCCAAATTGGACGCAACGACAAGTTGGCTCTAAGTGGTCGTCCTGCCCGTCGCTTACGCAGCCTGACCACCTCTCGCATTTTTCAAATTCGGGGCGATCGCATCGTTTTTCTACCCTCCATCCTGGATCAACAGCAGTTTTATCTCACCTTCGACCCGCAGTTTTTGGTGACGCAAATTCGTACCGAGTTAGCGCATATTCAGCGCCACTGGAGCCAGCTTGGTCGCCCAACCGTCACGCTGCTACTCACACAGGACATGCTCGAAGCCGCTGATCCCAAGGCGAACGACACGCTGCCCTTGCTGATATTAATTAAGGAACTCAACGATGGCAATTGCAACGGCGTTCAGATCAAGCTGGGGCGACTCAATCAGTTAATGCTGACCTCAACCGTCGAGCGGATAGACTTTCTGCACGACTTTGATTTCACCCAAATGCCTGTGCAGGATGCCTTGCCTGAAACCCAGTACCTTAGCTTTCAGCCCGACCAGCTACTGCCCCTGAGCATTACGCAAGAATTTGGGCTGGAATGTGAAACCAACATTGAGCTGCTGCTCTCCAGCCTCAAGCAGTCTGAAAACCTGTATGAGCAGGTGGAATTACTAAGCACACTGGTGCGGTTGAAAGGTTTGGAATTTGATACGAGCTTTGGGCAGACATCCAAACAGGTGACAGTCGGCAATTTGCTGGACGAAATCTATGCTAAAGCAGGCAGGTTGAAGCAATGGGCGATCGTGCGTCGTGCTGCCGGACTTCGTAACAAAGTCGATATGAGTCTTGCTGATGCCGTGACGGATATTTTGGTGCGACAGAAGCAAATTTCCGTTGGACGCGCCTATAGTGAAGCCTCGCTCATCACACGTCCCGGTTCACCGATCGAGGTGCTAGAGAAAATCGCCGAATTCTGTCGAGAAGACATCCGCGATCGCATGATG
>JBBSHC010000662.1:0-2838 GCA_038253425.1 Leptolyngbyales cyanobacterium
AAAACTTGTCCTTTTCCTGGTGCCATCATCATCTTGAAGGTTTGTGGGCACAGCGATCGTCGATCGGACTTTGTACAATAGCGGAGAGTGGTTTGTTGCCGATGTAGATCAAGCAAACCTGATCAATGAATGATGCAAGAGGCGGCAGCATGAGCAGTAGTGGAGAAGGAAAGGCGATCGCGCAAGAAATCAAAACGCAAATCGCGATTCTGGGCGGTTTAGTAGTGCTGATGTGGGTAGTGGAATTTGCCAACGTGCTGTTCTTTCAGCGTGCCGTTAGTTTTTATGGGGCGTCTCCTGGCTTGGGCATTTATGGCATCATTCCGCGTCATCTGATTGGGCTACGTGGGATTTTGTTTGCACCCTTTTTGCACGCCAACTTTGCCCATTTGATTGGCAACACCGTCCCGTTTATCGCGTTGGGCTGGCTGATTATGCTGCGCGAAACCAGCGATTTTTTCTGGGTCAGCCTCATTGCAGCCGTCGTGAGTGGGTCGGGCACCTGGATCTTTGGCTCCTCTGGCGTCCACATTGGCGCGAGTGGCGTGATCTTTGGCTATCTCGGCTATCTACTAGCGCGGGGCTATTTTGAGCGGAGTATGCTGGCGATCGCTATGTCGCTCTTTGTCGGTACACTTTATGGCAGCCTGATCTGGGGCATACTGCCAACGCACATTGGGATTTCTTGGGAAGGACATCTCTTCGGTTTTTTGGGTGGTGTGCTGGCAGCACGACTGTTGACACCCAAGCGGGAAGTGTCAGGCGTTTAGAAAAAGGCAGTAAACGGTAGAAAGATTGGGGCTATAAAGGGGAGAAGCAAGTTTTGAGACGGTTGCTCTAGCCTTAGGACTTTCGACAGGCTGCTGACAAATGCTGCTTCCCTTTGATGGCAAACTGCTGCGATCGCTCCAGCAAAGCCTCAGCATCCGGGCTAGACAGGGGTAAACGGATGCGGTGTTAGCGTTAAAAAACTGCTTGCACGCGATCGCGGGTACAAAATCGATTTCTGTCACACGTAGACCATCATGCAAGACGAAATTCTTCAGAAAGAGCAGCAGTTTCATGACCAGTGGGCGGCTGTCATTGATGTAGACGGCATTCGCGTTGCAGACTATTTTGAAGCCTGTACCGCACCAGAAAATCGCTTTATTCTCCAGCACCTGGGCGACTTACGCGGCAAATATTTGCTGGATCTAGGCTGTGGCGCGGGTGAAAATAGCGTGTATTTTGCGACGAAAGGGGCGCGGTGCGTGGCGGCAGACTACTCGCCGGGCATGGTGGATGTGGCACTGAAGCTTGCGGCAGCGAACCAGGTTGAGGTTGAGGGGAAAGTGGTGAATGCAATGGCGATCGACTTCCCCGATAACACCTTTGACATGGTGTATGCCTCGAACCTGCTGCATCACATTCCTGATCCTCGCCTTGCCATTCAAGAAATGTATCGTGTGCTGAAACCGGGCGGCAAAGCCTGCTTTTGGGATCCGCTCAAACATAATCCCGTGATTAATGTCTATCGCCGTATTGCCACAAAGGTACGCACAGAAGACGAAACGCCGTTAGATATCAATATTGTTAATTTCGTGCGATCGCGCTTCTCCCAAACGCAGTACGACACCTTCTGGCTGGCGACTCTGTGGATCTTTCTGCGTTTCTACCTGATTGAAAAGGTGAATCCCAACGAGGAACGCTACTGGAAAAAGATTATTCTGGAACACGAGCGGTTAAAGCCTGACTATCAGCGCTTAGAAAACGTCGATCGGGTGCTCAAAAAACTGCCGTTAACGAAGCGGTTTGCCTGGAATCTGGCAGTAGTAGCGACCAAGTAGTATGTGACCCAAAAACACGATGACTCAAAGGCAGCGATCGCGGTTCTGGCAAAAAATTTGGCTTTATAGCCTGTTGGGGGCGATCGCGATCGTCATGCTCATCCCGCTGGTGTGGCTGATCAGCACAGCGATGAAAGCGCCGACAGAAGATATCTTTCAGTTTCCGCCGCAGTTGTTTCCCAGTCAGCCCACTTTCCAGAATTTTGTGACGGTCTGGAATGCTAACCCGTTTGGGCGCTATCTGTTTAACAGTACGCTCGTGGCAGTGCTGACCGTTGGGCTAAACCTGCTTTTCTGTGCATTAGCAGCCTATCCCTTAGCACGGCTCAGCTTTCGGGGGCGCGAAGTCTTTTTTACGCTCATCGTTGCCACAATCATGATTCCCTTTCAGATTGTGATGATTCCGCTGTATATGCTGACGGTACAGTTGGGGTTACGGAACACTTACCTGGGCGTGATTTTTCCGGCGATCGCCTCTGCGTTCGGCATTTTTCTCCTGCGGCAGGCGTTTCAAGGTGTGCCCAAAGAATTGGAAGAGGCAGGACGGATGGATGGCTGCTCGGAACTGGGCATCTGGTGGTACGTGATGATCCCTGCGATTCGTCCCGCACTGGTGACGCTGGCAATCTTTGTTTTTATCGGTTCCTGGAGCGATTTTCTGTGGCCCCTGATTGTGCTCGATCGCCCGGAATACTACACCCTTCCCTTAGGTGTGGCGACGCTGGCTGGCACATTCTCACTCGACTGGCGTTTAATTGCAGCGGGTTCTGTCATCTCGATCGCGCCGATTCTGCTCTTCTTCATCGCCATGCAGCACTACATCGTACCTACTGAATCCGGGAGTGGGGTAAAAGGATAGCTTTGGGTGACTCACTTCGCTTTAAAACAGTCCTTATGTCAAACGTTCTAAATTAGTTTGAGCAGAGAAGCGAAACTCGACTGTAAATCCACTTATCCAGATGGTATGCAGCAAGCCGTTTGTCGTGTAGTCACCAATCTCAAATGTTTGTAG
>JBBSHC010000663.1:0-2833 GCA_038253425.1 Leptolyngbyales cyanobacterium
CCAATCAAAACCTACACAGGTTTGACTGACCGATCGCTGAACGATCAATTTTTGCTACCGCTGATGACTATTAACTGACGACTGAGCACCCGCAGATCGCTAACATTGTTTTGCAACAGACCCTACGCATTGAGCCCACCTATTGAAAAAGCCCGGTGTTTAGCCGAGCTTACGAGCTTACAGAGATAGTGCAAACTAAAGACCTAATTGATTGCCGCGCTTATATTGCAGATAGGCAGCGACGAACAGTCCCGCAAGGGTGATTGGAATCAGCCCCAGCACGATACCTGAAAGAAGTGGTTCTACCAAGTTGATCTCCCTTTAATTCAGCGATTTCAGCTTAAAAGACGAATGCTACTTCTTATACTACTAGGTTGAAGTGCTCTTTGCTGATATGTTCTTTGCTTGAAGCGGATTAGAGAATTGCGAAGTTATCTAAAGAGGCTTTAAAGTAAGGAAGTCTGTTGATTAGACACATTAAGCCATTCTTTCAGCGCTCAGCGCTTGCTCAAAGGACTTTTGGATAACCAGTTTCTCCCGAACGAAAGTTTAATCCAGCGGACTGCCTTGACAATTCTGGCAGGTCTACTTGTTGTACTTCTAGTTGTTCTAAGCGTCTATCAGTTTCGCGTCTCTGCGCCCTACGTACGTGATGTTCTGGCACTCAAGGGTGACTCTGTTCAGGGTCATGCCATTTTCTTGATGAACTGTGCGGGCTGTCATGGGTCGGCGGCAGATGGGCATGTTGGACCCAGCTTGAGGGCTATCTCTAGCCGAAAATCGAAACCAAGTATTATCCATCAGGTTGTCAGTGGGCAAACGCCTCCCATGCCTCAGTTTCAACCGACGCCTAAAGAGATGGCAGATTTGCTCAGTTACCTCGAAAGTCTTTAAGGCTTGGCAGCATACTCCAGCTTAATTTTGAGCGTGTTGCTAGAACCAGCGAGTAGAAACACACAGTCACCGTAGCGGGTGAGATCTTGGCGAGTCGCAGGGTTATTTGAGAAGCCGTAGCCTTCGATCGGGATGCCAGTAGAGCCGCGATTAAGTTTGTGATCGCCGTTTAAATCCTGAAAGAGCGAGATGGCATAGCTTCCGGAGGGAATGTCCTTCAACACGATCGTGGGTGGATTTTCAGCGATTTTGACACACTGACGCTTGACAGCCCGTTCGTTGTTGTCAGGAAAACCTGCACTGGTGCCAAACAGCTTGAGACAAATTTCACCCGTTTGGTTCTTTAAACCATCTACTTCAACAATGAGATTGCTTTTAAGCTCAGCTTTGGTGGGAGCAACGTAGATCAGGCTTGATAAAACAGCTAGAGCGATTGCTCCAGCTATAGTGCCCTTGAGTTTAAACATGCTGACTCTCCTCAATGTCTTTCGCCTTACTGTCTCTGTGTCTCAATGTGATTCATTGAGAGGACGCTGATCCTACCAGCGCCAATGTAATCGCGTCTACCACTCTAGAAACCGGAAAGACTTCGATGCCTAAGTCAGGTAAGGTCTGACCCTTCGGCACGATCGCTTGCTTAAAGCCCAGCTTTGCCGCTTCCTTTAGCCGCAGTTCCATTTGCGAAACAGGGCGCACCTGTCCGCCTAAGCCCACCTCACCAATTAAAACCATCCGTGGATCAACCACGCGATCGCGAAAACTGGCAACCACGGCAATGGCAACACCCAAATCAGCGGCAGGCTCCCCCACGCTCAGCCCACCAGACGACGCAACATAAGCATCCAGCTTAGACAGCGGAATCCCGACCCGCTTTTCGAGCACAGCCAGGATTTGCAGCAGACGGTTGTATTCGATGCCTGTAGTCGATCGACGCGGCGAACTGTAGCTGGTCGGACTGACTAGGGCTTGTAGCTCTACCACGATCGGACGCGTACCTTCGCAAGCAACGATCGTGGCGCTACCAGACGAAAACTCATCCCGGCTACCGAGAAATAGTTCGGATGGATTCAGGACTTCCTGCAAGCCCTGATCAACCATTTCAAAGACACCAATTTCATGGGTTGCCCCAAAACGGTTTTTTACGGAGCGCAACAGGCGATGACTAGCAAAGCGATCGCCCTCAAAGTACAACACCGTATCGACCAGGTGCTCTAGCACTTTGGGTCCCGCGATCGCCCCCTCTTTCGTAACATGACCCACAATAAAGAGCGTAATGTTCTGCCGCTTCGCCATCTGCATCAGCACCGATGTACACTCACGTACCTGCGCCACCGAACCAGGAGCCGAAGACAACGCACTAAAGTAAAGCGCCTGAATACTATCAATTACCGCTACATGCGGCTTCAAGGATTCTAGCTCGGCAAGAATCGTATCGAGATCGGTTTCGGGCAAAAGGTAAAGTTCCGGCGCTGAATCAGGTGGAGAGTGCAGGTCATTAGACAGAGTTTTGAGTTTTAAGTTTTGAGTTCTCAGTTCCGAAGTACCTTTCTGTTCGCCCTCTCCCCTGCTCCTCCACTCCCCTTCCTGCTCATCCTCCGCGCTCTCCACGCCCACCCCCAACCGCTGCGCTCTCAGTTTCACCTGCTGGGCAGACTCTTCAGCACAAACATAAAGGGTGCGATACCTTTGAGACAGGCGGTTAGCCGTTTGTAGCAGCAGCGTCGATTTGCCAATGCCAGGGTCACCACCAATCAACACCAGTGAACCGGGCACAATGCCACCACCTAGAACGCGATCGAGTTCAACATATCCAGACGACAGACGAGTTTGAGGATGGTCAGAAATCTGTGCCAGTGTTAAGGCGGCTTTCGGTTGAGCAGGGGCTGGACGGGCTGCTGTAGTACGGCCATTGCGAGCAGTGGTAGTACCGACGCGACCC
>JBBSHC010000664.1:0-2832 GCA_038253425.1 Leptolyngbyales cyanobacterium
AACAAGCCCGACGAGCCTTAGTCAGACGTTTCCCCTATGGTATCCTCTACGTCTTTGACCAGGACATCATTTCCGTGATCGCTTGCTTCCACAGCAAACGTAACCCGCGATCGTGGCAAGCTCGACTTTAGCTCAGCCCCACTCAGAAGACGCAATAATCGCCCTTGACACCAGTTTGAAATGGGCGATCAAGGCACGCGATGAGGTCCTGAAACACATCAAGCGCTAGAGCGATGGAGTAGAGCGGTAAAGGGAGGGACGATCGCCAAATGTGCAGCATCACCAGCAAAAAGTAGACGAGCTATTCAACCCACTCTCCCCATTCAAATCTCTCAAGCTAATATTGCTGAACTTTGTCAGCAACACCACATCCGTAAACTCTCTCTGTTTGGCTCCATCTTACGAAATGACTTCAGCCCCGACAGCGATATTGATGTCCTGGTCGAATTTGAGCCAGGAAAAATACCCGGCTTTGCTATTGTCACCCTTCAGCAAGAACTTTCTACCCTTATGAGTCATCGCACGATCGATCTGCGAAACCTGCAAGCACTCAGCCGCTATAGCCGCGATCGTGTCCTGCAGGAAGCGTCCGTGCCATATAGTCAAGACAGGGCTATAGGGAGCGCCGATGATGACCGTTAGTAAAAGCCATGCTTACTTCACCCCCGGAGACTATTTAGAGATCGAGCGCCTTAGCCCGATCAAACACGAGTACCTCCAGGGACAAATGGTAGCAATGGCAGGTGCCAGCAAAGCCCACGTCATCATCACAGGCAACCTCTCCGCTCTGCTGGTCAATCATCTACGCGGCACAGGCTGTCTTCCCTACACTGCCGACATGAAAGTACGCCTGCCTGCCCTCAATCTCTTCTACTATCCCTATCTGGCAGTCACTTGCGATTATCGCGACCGACGCTCCGACGAAGATTTCATCCTGCATCCCAAACTCATCATCGAAGTCCTCGCCGATTCCACCGAAGCCTTCGACCGAGGTGATAAATTTGCCGCTTACAAGTCAAACCCAGAGTTTGCTGAATATGTCTTAGTCCACCAAAAGCAAATCCTGGTCGAACGGTTTCAGCGTCAGTCCGACAACTAACTTATGGATGCCCAAAATCTATAGCACCGGAGACACGATCGAGTTTGCCAGCATTAGCTTTACTGGCGCGATCGCAGCCCTCTACGAGAACGTTAACCAATTGGTGTAAAAGGCAACTCCAGACTGGGGAAGATTGTACGTCCGGGGCTAAACTGTAGCTGGCAACCTGCAACGGTTAAACACCAATGGGACAACTCACTCCAATTACCCTCGAAGACGGCACCACGATCTACATTGAAGCGATCGAAAGTACCAGTCCTGCGTCCGATGTAGTGATTCCAAAGAATCCGATCGAAACCGACAACCCCAGGCGTGGAGGCATCTTCCCTGATCCGCAACAGCAGCTTCCACAAACCTTTCAAGCAATCGAAAGCACGATCCGGGCATACACCCCTACACGTTGAGGGCATTCAAGAACGTGGCGATCGCCGAAGTTAGCGAAGTCACCCTTAAATTTGGCGTCAACATTAGCAGTGAAGCAGGCATCCCTTACATCGCCAATGCCAAAGGCGGCTGCAACATGGAAATCACCGTCAAGTGCGACTTCCCTAAAAAAGTAGAGTAAGCCCCTCGGCTCCATCCCGGCTTGCCACAACCTGAACCCTTCTACGTCTCCTTTTCATCGCTAGTCGGAAAGCCCTTTTTCACCAACCAATCCCTGACTGCCTCTTCTAAAGCGGTCGCCTGCGTCAGCTCCATCCGCACACAGGCAATCTCAAACGCAATTTTCAAATCCTTGGGGAGCCGACCCCGCACTTCTCTTGTTTCCTTTGCCATGTGCCCTACTGTTCATATTTGGGACAATTGTGGCATGGCAATTAAGCGGAAACTCTTTTTGTCGCGAAACCGCTTGCGTCCTAGCGTCGCAGCGGCTAAAATAGTAATACCTTCGTACTTAAACTGCGGCTCCATGTATGCCTCCTAAGCGTTTGCTGGCTCTGCCAGAAGGGTTTCCCAACAATGCTCCCCCACCTAAATTTCGGCTGGGCAATCGTGTCCTGCTTACACCTGACTTTGGCACGGTTACAGGTATGGAATATGCACCTGCCCAGCACTTGAAGGGCTGGGGGTGGCGCTACATCATTTTGTTCGATCGTCAGTCTCCCAGCCATCAATGGATTGATTCAGACCTGGCATGGGAAGATGACCTGCAAAGCCTTGCGCCTGCACTGGTTGGTCGCGACATGGAGCAACAACCGACATGACACCCCAGGAGCTAGGCAGACGCGAACTTGCATTGCTTGAACGTTACTGCAACTGCCAATTCAGCATGACCCCACAAGCTTTCTATGCTCGCTGGGGTGTTCACGCATCGCTGGAACGAGCATTTCGACTGTCTCCAAATGGTTCTCTCAGGGGAAAAGCCGCCGTCGTCCTGAACCCATTCATTGCAGACGCTTGGCAGAGATGCATTTTCTGTGGGAGGAGTACGAACGGATACCACCACAATTGCAACAGCAACTGTGCCCAACGCCCCGCAACGGTAAAATCCCCTCACCGTGACGTGATCTATTTGCCCCGTTCTTAGTCAAGCCAGTAGGGTGAGATCGTTTCCCTGTCCCGATACTCTGTTTTCGGAAACAGGTCACGCACCCTACCCTTTAGCATGACGATTCAAATTGAGCTTGAACGCCGCACCCTACAGCTCACCAGATCCCTAGTGGTTTGTCAGTTTTCGATTTGTGGGTAAAGACGCTTGAGCCGGATGCGGGCATCTGTGGTTGTGAATTGCC
>JBBSHC010000665.1:0-2823 GCA_038253425.1 Leptolyngbyales cyanobacterium
ACGCCTCAACTGATTCTGGTGTGATACTCATAGACTATAAATCTCGTTTTGTGAAACTGTTTTTAGCGCGATGTGACTTTTTGCGACAGCTAAATAAAAGTAGTAAATGAGAACCAGTGTTGTGTGTTCGTTTCTGATCTCTTTGCTACCGCATACCTTTCTAATGATGGTACCGTTTGCCTGCCTCTTTTCCAAGCGCGTGTGGGATCAGTTCCAGGCTTGATTGTGGGAGCAGTTGGGGCTGTCGTGGGTGAGACTACATACGCTTTTGCTGGCTTAGCCACCCGTTGCTTAGCCGTCTTTCGTAGCCCCTTTGAGGCTGCTATAGTGTCAACCGATATGTCATTTATTAACCTGGCAATGTTTGTGACTACATTGCTACTTCAAATTTGGGATGTGCTTCGATCGCGCTCAGCACTTCAAAACAAGTGGATTGACTGTCTCAGCACTCTGACAGCGGTGGTTTGAGGCAGTCGAAAACCGCCTACCAGTGTCAAGTCTTTTGTTGTCAGATTAATAAGCCATTGCTACCGCGTGCCATAAGCTAATAACAGCAGTACCAGAGGAGTCGTGTGGATGGTTGGACCGATTATTCCACCCAAGCAATACCGTAAGCAGATTACGCACTGGCTACTTAACGAAAGCCGTAATGACCAAGAACCGCACCACGTTCAGCATACTTGGTGGCAGGTGATGTGTTTGACAGGGGTGGATTACTTCTCAACGTTGGGGTATCAACCAGGCATTGCCGCTTTAGCAGCAGGTGACCTATCTCCGTTAGCCACGTTAATTTTGATCCTGCTGACGCTGTTTGGAGCCTTGCCGATTTATCGGCGGGTGGCGGCAACCAGCCCGCACGGTGAAGGGTCGATCGCCATGCTTGAACATCTGCTGCCATGGTGGCAGGGCAAATTTTTTGTCCTTTGCTTGCTTGGGTTTGTTGCCACCGATTTTATTATCACGATTACGCTGTCAGCAGCGGATGCCGCTGCTCATTTTATCGAAAATCCGCTAGTACCTGAGTTTTTACATAGACAAGCGATCGCTATCACGCTGGTCTTAATTACCTTGCTTGGTGGCGTTTTTCTGAAAGGGTTCCGAGAGGCGATTGGGCTGGCGGTCTTTTTAGTCGTTGCCTACTTAGTCTTGAATTTCATCACGATCGGGGTTGGTATCTATCAAATTCTGCTGCACCCGATCGTGATTGCTGATTGGCAAACCGGGCTGTTTACACACCACCACAATCCGTTTGTCATGTTAGGTATATCAGCACTGCTGTTTCCAAAATTAGCGCTGGGGTTGTCTGGGTTTGAAACGGGTGTTGCTGTGATGCCGCTGGTTAAAGGAAGCAGTAGCGATACAGAAGAACAGCCCCGTGGACGCATTCGCAATACCTATAAGTTGCTGACCGCTGCGGCTCTGATCATGAGCTTTTATCTGCTCACAAGCAGTTTGGTGACAACGTTGCTCATTCCAGTGACAGAATTTCAAGCGGGGGGCAAAGCTAATGGACGCGCGCTTGCTTACTTAGCCCATCGCTTCCTTGGCAATGGGTTTGGCACCGTTTACGATTTGAGCACGATCGCAATTCTGTGGTTTGCTGGGGCATCGGCGATGGCAGGCTTGTTGAGCATTGTGCCACGCTACTTACCGCGTTATGGTATGGCACCCGATTGGGCACGGGCAACCCGACCGTTGGTTTTGGTCTATACCACGATCGCTTTTGTGGTGACGATTCTCTTTCGAGCGGATGTAGAGGCTCAAGGGGGAGCCTACGCTACGGGGGTACTGGTTTTAATGAGTTCAGCCGCGTTTGCTGTGACCTTGTTAGCACGGCACCGACGCTCCAAACAGGGCATGTTTGCCTTTGGTCTGATTACGTTGGTGTTTGTGTATACCACTGTTGTCAATGTGATCGAGCGACCAGAGGGGATTCGGATTGCTGCCTTCTTCATCAGCGCTATTATCGGAACGTCTCTCATCTCACGAGTCTGGCGATCGACGGAGTTACGGGTAGAGCAGATTGAAATGGATGAAACGGCGCGTCGTTTTATTGTGGAAGAAGGTCAAGGCTCGATCCGGCTGATTGCCAATCGCCGCAACGAAGGCGATGTGCGGGAATATTGCTTGAAAGAGAGGGAAGTCCGGGAAGACAACCATATTCCACCGACTGACTCGATTCTCTTCTTAGAAATTCAGGTTTCGGATGCGTCCGAGTTTGCCGATATTATTCGAGTGAAAGGCGTACAGGTCGGTGATTACCGTATTTTGCGCGCTCAAAGTGCGGCTGTACCCAACGCGATCGCTGCCATCTTGTTAGAGATTCGGGATCAGACTGGGAAGCAGCCCCACGCGTATTTTGGTTGGGTGGAGGGCAATCCTGTGCAATATTTGCTGCGCTTTATCCTTTTTGGGGAGGGCGATATTGCCGTCGTTACCCGTGAAGTCTTACGGCGGGCGGAACCAGAACCAAGCCAGCGTCCTGGCATTCATGTCGGTGGGTAGAGAACCGAGGAGTTTCATCTTCAGGCGGTTGTACCTTCAGGCGATTGTGTCGGTAGAGAGCGGATCGCTCGACGTGGGGGCGGTAGCGAAACTGTAAATAGTTTGAGTATGCAGGCTGTCGCTAAGAGTGGAGGGCATTTGATTGAGTGGAAAAATCTGGCGATCGATCTGCACCTGTAAGCCGATCAGCGGATCGGTACCAGGAGAAACGATGAACTCAAGTTTTTGGAGGTTTGGCAAGGTGGCTAAACTGTCCAGAATTTGAGCGATCGCCCTGACGTAGGGATGGTCTGACGACTGATACCAGTTTGGTTCACC
>JBBSHC010000666.1:0-2823 GCA_038253425.1 Leptolyngbyales cyanobacterium
AATCATTTCTGCCAATACACCTGCACCAGACCTCGATCGCCAGCCGCCAGCACCCAAGCCAAAATCACCGAAATACCGCGTGCAACTGCAAGAACCGCAAACGCCGATCGCTCCGCCACCTGTGCCCTCTCTTGCCAGTGCGGCTGTTGGCGATCAGTTCATCTTATTTGCCAATCATCCCAAGGTGCTCCGCGACGCCATTACAAATGTGCAGGCTCCGAATCTGAGTCTCAGCAATGCCAGTGCTTTTACGCAAGCGATCAAGACATTGGTTCAACCCCACATCGGTTTAGCACTGGTCGATTTGCCCAAACTGACTCGGTTGCTGAGTAAAGAACAAGCGATCGCACAAGGAACACCAAACGGCGCGATCGCTGCACCAGCAGATGATAGTGCCACACCGCAAACGCTGGTGGTTGGCTTTAATCTGAACCAGAAGGGGCTTTTGGCGGAAACGGCGCTGCTTACAACAGGCGGCAAGGCTGTTTCCGTGGCACCATCGCTGTCTCAACCAGTGGGCGCACTGCAATACATTCCCGCTAACAGTGCGTTAGCCGCATCAGGAACCCATCTCGATCGACTCTGGACTCAAGTTGACCAGAGCTTGTCTCGCTATGCCCCCGTCGCTCAACTCGTTAATCAACCGCTGCACGATCTCCAGTCTCGCTGGCAGCTTAGTTTGCCTGACGATATTTTTCGCTGGATAACAGGAGAATATGCGCTGGCACTCTTGCCCCCCGATGCTGTTAGCGCTGACGGCAACCTCAAAACTGACTGGGTTTTTGCCGCGCAGCGATCGAGCCTTGAATCTGACGAAGCCTTGGCACATCTTGACGACCTTGCCAAACAACAGGGGCTAACCGTCGGTCCACTCAAGCTGGGCGATCGTACCGTTTCAACCTGGACTCGCTTAACAGCCACCGAGCCACAGTTAGCATCACAAACGCTCAGCCTACAAGCCGCAGTGCAAGGGGTTCACGCCTCAGTTGGTAACTACGAAATTTTTACGACCTCGATTGCGGCAATGGATACAGCGCTTAAAGCGACTGAGCATTCACTACCAACGCGCGATCGCTTTAAACAGGCAACGACTGCTCTGATCCAGCCCAACAACGGCTACCTCTACCTGGACTGGGATGCCAGCCAGCCCCTTTTGGAACGTCAGTTTCCCCTTTTGAAGATAGTCGAACTGGCAGGCAAACCGTTCTTTAGCCACCTACGATCGCTCACCATCAGCAGCTACGGCAACAGTGCTGGCGTTCAACGCGGCGGTGCTTTTATCCAGCTTGGCAGGTAGGCTGCTAGAGCTTGAGTTAAATGGGGTAGCCCCAAAGCTCAAAACGATGCAGACAGCTTTTGAACCCCCAACCTGGCAGCTTCAGAGACTTGTGGATGATTGTCTTTCTCCAAGTACTTTAACGCCGCAAGGCTCTTGGGGGTGGGTAGGTTGGTCAAAGCTTCAGCTAAACGTTGTCGCACCAACCAATCCTCTGCCTGAGCAAAGCGCAAAATGTGATCAACCGCATCAATCGCCTTGATTTCGCCTAGCGCCGCGATCGCAGCTTGTTGCAACACTACTTCGTCACTATCCAGCGCCTGAATCAGCACATCATAGGCACGCAGGTCTTTCAGATTGCCCAAAGACACTGCCGCACTAAACCGCACCAACCAATCGGTATCTTCGTAAAAGGCGCGTACAAGCGGTTCTAACGCTCTTGGATCTTCCAGGTAGCCCAACGCCCCTGCTGCGTCTGCCCGAATCCCGTAGTCAGGCTCATTGATCAGCAGTTCAACCAAGAGCGGGTAGCACTCGTCGGTTTGCTTCAACCCCAGGGCAAACACAGCCATCGATCGCACTTGAATACTCTCATCATTAAGCACTTTCTTAATCAAGGGTACCGCGTCCACCGCAGGCACATGACGCAGAGAAGCAAGCCCCAGCATCCGGTCTTTCATGCTTTGGCTCTCTAGCTGAACTGAAATTTGCTGTAAGTTTAAAGCGTTCACGTTACAAAACTTTATTTTGGATACCTCTGATTATAATTTTTCTTGAGGCATCGCCCAAGTGAGGAGAACCGTTCTACTTCGCAGCCCTTTGTCTACAAAATGAGTCGTTTCTTTGTAGGCGTCTCGTTGCATGCATTTTACAAACGAAGGCTATTTGGTGGCGGCTGGATGACGCACAGGAATTTCGATCCGAAACTCAGCTCCCTGCCCTGGTGCCGAAATGCACTTCAAAATGCCGCGATGTTTTTCCACGACAATCTGGTAGCTGATGGATAGCCCTAACCCAGTGCCTTGACCGATCGGTTTTGTGGTGAAAAAGGGGTCAAACAGCTTGGCATGATGCTGGGGTGAGATGCCAGGACCATTGTCACGAATCCGAATCACGATGGAGTCGGTCGGCTGTAATGTCGCCTGCCGTCGATCGCTCGTTATTTGCTCTGTCTCAGCGTCTTTAACGGGTCGCGTGGTCTGCTTTCTGCTGCCTGTCTCTTGCTGCTGCATCAGCTCCGTTTGAATGGTGAGTGTAGCAGGGTTAGCAACAATGTCCTCTAGCGATCGCTCCTGGTTGTAACGGTCTAACGCATCGATCGCGTTGCTCAAAATGTTCATAAACACTTGATTGAGCTGTCCGGCGTAGCATTCTACAGGCGGTAAGTTACCGTACTGCTTCACAATGGCGATCGCTGGATGCCCCGGACTCGGCTTCAGACGGTTTTGCAGAATCAGCAGCGTGCTATCAATGCCGTCATGCACATTCACGCGCTTCATTTCAGACTCATCCAGGCGAGAAAAATTTCGCAGTGACAGCACAATTTC
>JBBSHC010000667.1:0-2822 GCA_038253425.1 Leptolyngbyales cyanobacterium
AAGCAATTCCCCCAACTCTGGGAACCGCACGATTTGGTGATGCGGTATGAGCCGGCTGCACCCTATGACCAGTTTCACCGGGAGACTCAAGTTGCCTCGGTGGAGCAGCCTCCACTCTATCCTGATGCAAAGGGCTATGTGCTGCGTCTTTTTATCTCCGGTCACAGTGCGGCAACCGAGCGGACACTGCAAACGCTGCATCGGATTCTAGAGCAGTCCCTTAACCACCCTTATACGCTTAAGGTCATTGATGTCACGCAGCACCCTGAGCAGGCAGAACTTGATCAGGTTTCGGCAACGCCGACGTTAGTCAAAGTTTGGCCCCATCCTGTGCGTCGTATTGTTGGTAATTTAAGTGATGCTGACCAGTTGCTACGCATTTTTGGCTCGGAGGGATGAGAAGCAGGGGAAGCAGGGGGAGCAAAGCAGGGGGAGCAGAAGCAGGTAGCAGGTAAAAAGGATGAGGGAATGAGGCAAACGACCTTGCTCAGCGCTCTGTCCCACCCCTCGCTAGTGGGCATCATTCAGCCACGCTCAATCTTGTTTTATAGCCATAGCCATTCTGGTTAGGACGGGGTGCAGGGGTGGCACCCCTGGCTGGGGGCATTGCCCCCACACCCCCTTTGATCCCAATGTCCTAAGCCCTGTGGCGGCAGCTATAGTGGTCAGCGAGCCGCTTTTTGCAGACAGCTCATTCGCTTCAACAAAATGAGTCTATCGTTAGCAGTCAGGCGTCAGGCTATCAAAGAAAGTAGTCCAATTCACAACGCTATTGGTCGCTTCTGCTTTCACTTCAAAGGTGACATTGCAAGCTTTTGGTTGCGCGATCGCTTGAACACAAATAGCTGCGACATCATCACGGCTGATAGCACCCCGCAGGTTATCGCCTTGAGCAACCGTGAGTTGCTTGCCACCCGCTGCTTCGGTTAACGCGCAGGGACGAATAATAGTATAGGGAATGCCGCTCGATCGTACCGCGTCTTCACCACGGCGTTTCCAGGTGAGAATGCCGCCTAGCTGGTCGTTCATTCGCACAGCAGGGGGTTCTTCATCCAGGTTAATTCCAGGGCGATCGATACGGGTAACACCAGCAGAACTGACCAGCACAAACTGGGGCAAGGCTGCTCTACCATACGCGCTGATGGCTTGAAGCTCAAGTGCAAAGGAACCAGGCGTAAAGTGAGGATTCAGGTTGCCGTCATATTCAAACTTACTGAGCATTAGTTGCAGCGCACAAATGTGACTGGTATTAAGCGGTGCCGCATCGGGCAGGGTCTTGGCACGAAACGCTGGAATCAAGGTGTTGAATGGAATAGGTACATCAATCCATGTCCCCGCCTCTGTGTCGAATGAGTGGGAATAGGCAATGCTATCCCATTTGTCATCGCTCCGCAGCAAAAACTTGTAGCGTTGACCATCCCCTTTCACGCGCAGCTTGATTCCTTCATACCCAGAAAGATTCAATGCTGGCTCAAGGTTACGACTGCGAACAGAGGCAAAACCACCGGAGTTGTCAGTGGAAACATTACCTGTAAACAGCGCTGCGTTGTCTAGCTGACGCATTGTACTATTACTGACTCCACCCATCACAACATCATCCAGTGCCCCCCAGAGGCTGGAGAGTTGGGAGTTGGAAGTTGGGGTCTGGGTTACGACTGAGGGGCTAGTGAAGTCAAAGACGATCGTTTCGCTGGTTTGAGCAGCCTTAAGCAGTTCTGAAACTGCCTGAAGCAAGTTCTTAATGCCCTGGTAGTCAACAGTTTCGGGTGAATCACCCACAATTTCTGGCAGATAGAATTTAATGCCCTGGTAATATTTAGCGCGATCGGGCGTATCCCCCTCTTGAGGCTGCACTCGTGGCCCCGTACAGCAAATCACCGCACGAACATCTTTTACAACCGCTGGCGTGAGGGTTTCGGGAATGGTGATATCGGCATCAATGATGTCTATGTCATCCCCCAGCGTCGTTTTACCGTGCTCTAAATTGCGGACTAAGGCGCGGACAGGATAGCCACGATCGCGCAGTTGTTGAACGACGCGCTTACCCACACCACCCGTTGCACCCACAACGAGTACAGTGTTTGCAGTTGAAGAGACGGTTGGCATCGTTGGTTGTGTTGCTGTAGAACCCTGAAACAGGCGTTGAAACCAGTTCAACACTGGAATCACCTCAAAATACGTGAGGGTTTGCAAAAATCTAACCGCATTCCAGGAGGATTTCGTTGCTTTCATCAGCTTATGGGGAACATGCCTTGCTAAAATGCCCTAGACCTATCGTAGCGGGTTCGCAATGCTGCAATTTCATCCCCCTGGTATGGGACAACAGGTCGTAGAAACGTCATTAGGCGCAATGGTTTGCTACACTCCTGTCGGTCAGCCGTGGTCGATTCCCTCGCTCGACATGCCGCCACTGCTGTTTTTGCACAGCTTTGGTGGTGGGGCGTCGGCATACGAATGGTCAAAGGTTTACCCAGCGTTTTTAGACTCCCATCGGGTACTGGTGCCTGACTTACTGGGATGGGGGCAATCGGACCATCCAGTGCGGGACTACCAGGTGGTGGATTATCTGACCACACTGACGGAGTTTATCCAGAAAACTTGTACGGCTCCCGTTACGATAGTCGCGTCATCCTTGACAGGTGCGATCGCTCTGCGGCTTGCCATCCAACAACCGGGGCTAGTGCAAGCACTGTTCTTGATTTGCCCCTCTGGGTTTGCAGATTTTGGACAAGATGCCGGACGACGACTGCCTCTGCAAGTGATTAACACTCCGTTGCTGGATCAACTCATTTATACGCTGGGTGCCACGACCGACGTTTCGG
>JBBSHC010000668.1:0-2820 GCA_038253425.1 Leptolyngbyales cyanobacterium
ACGACGAATAGTGAGCGGTGGGTGCGATGTCATAGTGCTGACACAAGTTGATAACGACACATTCGCGAGACTGGAGTAGCCTAGAAAAGAAGGAGTGGAGGAGCGCAGGCTCACTCAGAAAGTTGCTTCAATTCACGCTACGTTCAAGTTCACAATCACAATAAGTTGGGCAGATGGTTTACAGTTGCATTTAGTATTGTGATGCATTAACCATACTGTTCATCGGGGCAGCCCGGTTACCACTTTTTACTCTAGTTCGCCGCTATTCTACAGTTAATTTTTTTATGACACGAGTACAAGGCAACGTATCGGAAGAGAAACCGCCCCAGAAATCGACTGAGAATCCCTGGGTAGAGGGACTCAAAACGATTGGGCTGAGTGCTGTGCTGGCGTTTGGCATTCGGACGTTTGTGGCTGAAGCACGCTATATTCCTTCTGGCTCAATGCTGCCCACGCTGCAAATTAACGATCGCTTGATTGTTGATAAACTCGGCTATCACTTCAAAGATCCGCAACGGTGTGACGTTGTAGTGTTCTCACCAACTGATACGTTACAGCAGCAAAATTTTCATGATGCCTTTATCAAGCGCGTCATTGGGTTGCCTGGTGATAAGGTTGAGGTCAAAAATGGGCGAGTCATTATCAACGATCAGCCGCTCCGAGAGAACTACATTGCCGATCAGCCTCAGTATCAATATGGTCCGGTGACAGTGCCGCAAGACTCCTACTTAGTGCTGGGCGACAACCGTAACAATAGCTACGACAGTCATTATTGGGGTTTTGTCCCTCGTGACCACATTATTGGACGAGCGATCGTGCGCTTTTGGCCTATGAATCGTCTGGGCGAAATTACGCCAGAGCCGAGCTATCAGGAGAAGTAAAAACAGGAGAAATAAAAAGGCTAAAGGATCTGGTTCCCAATCCACGTTCTTACGACTCGTCCCTTAATTTCTTGCCGCAGCCAGGGTGTGTTGCTCGAACGAGATTTGAGCGATCGTGCATCTACGTTCCACGGTTGCTGTGGATCAAAGAGTGTGAGTTCTGCCGGTTGACCGGGGGCGATCGTAGCTGGCTTTTGCTGCAAACAGAGTGCGGGACGGTTGCTGAGACTGCGCCACAGCTCTAGGGCTGACAATGTGCCCGTTTCGACGAGTGCCTGCCAGAGTAAGGGGAGCGCTAATTCTAACCCGATCACGCCGGGAGGGGTTTCGGCAAAGGAAACCGTTTTTTCTTCGTAGGTGTAGGGTGTATGGTCAATGGCGATCGCATCAATCACGCTATCCTTTACGCCTTGCACAAGCGCGTTTTGATCAGCAGGATTACCTAATGGCGGACTCAGGCGAAGATTGGGGTCATAGCTGCCGATCGCGTCACTGTTGAGTAGCAGATGCATCCAGGTGGTACTTGCTGTTACTGCCACACCACGAGCCTTCGCTGCCCGAACGAGTTCCACACCACGAGCGGTGGAAAGCCGCATTAAATGGACGGGTGTGCCAATGATTTCGATGCATTCCAGTAGGGCTGACAGTGCAGCAGTCTCTGCGATCGTAGGAATGCCTGGTAACCCAAAGCGTAGCGATGCCTGTCCTTCGCGCATGACTCCGTTTCCGACCAGGTTTGAGTCCGATGCCCAAAGTGCTACAGGCATTGCAAGTGGTTTGAGATATTCCAGCAGACGACGAATGAGTAGCAGGTTCGTCAGCGATCGACCATCTGCGAAGCCAACAAGATCAGTGGTTGCCAGTTCACCCAGTTCTGTCATCTGCTGTCCCTGTACGTCCAGCGTGAGCGCTGCCCAGCAGTAGAGGTGAGATAGGTTATGAGGTATAGGGTGTGGGGTATGGGGTGTGGAGTCTGAAGTTTGTGAACGTTCTCGCTCTGTTCGCCTGACTTCTCTCCCTTTACCTTGTAACCAGGCTACGCTACCCGGATTGTCGATCGCGGGGTTGGTATCGGGCAGAACGGCAATACGAGTAAAGCCACCTGCGCTGGCAGCGTGTAGCAGTGATGCTATTGTCTCGCGCTCCTCAAACCCCGGTTCACCAGAGTGGCTGTACAGATCGACTAAGCCGGGTCCCAACACTAAGCCACGGCAATCCTGCACCTGAGTCTCGCCAGGATACGCCGCGATCGAGTCTGCAATTGCCTGTATCACTCCGTCTACAAGCAATACATCGGCAACACGATCGCTCCCTGAAACTGGATCAAGTACCCGTACCTGTTGAAGCAGTTCGCTAGCCATGAGGGAAGAAGGTTAAGTTTTGAGTTCTAAGTTTTGAGTTTTCGATTGCCAGCAGTGAATATCGACTCTTCGTTCTTCGTTCTTCAGCTTTTGCCTTTTGCCTTTTGCCTTTTACCTTTTACCCTTTTGCCTTAACTTAAAGTGCTCCTGCCGCCGTTTTGTCCAGGATGCTGCCAAGATGCACCGTGATATTCATTGCCATGAGGACGGGTGGAATGTCGGGAGTGCTGGCATAGTCGATGACGCTGACGGCTCCGTTACCCTGCTTAAAGTTCCAGAAATGGTCTGGACCCAAACCGAGGATGTAGCAAAGGATCGCTTTGTTCACAGCGTCGTGGGCGACAACCAGCGTCGTGCCGGGATGGGGTCGGTTAGCCGCCGTTTGTACAATGCTGTCCCAGGCTGCGATCGCACGATCCCACACTTGCTGGAGGTTCTCACCTTCGGGCATTTGTACGGTTTCGGGCGATCGTTGCCATTGGTGCAGCAGACCAGGGTAGCCGTCTTCAATTTCTGCCTCTAGCTTGCCTTCCCATAGTCCGTGGCTAATCTCTTTCAGGTTATCCTCCAGGGTCAAC
>JBBSHC010000669.1:0-2817 GCA_038253425.1 Leptolyngbyales cyanobacterium
AGCTCCACGAGACATTGATGGCGTATCGCTGGCAGCAAGTGACGGAGGATACCTATACCGTTGGCTTGGGCGATCGCAAAGCGACTTTGGTATTGGCGCAACGTCGGTTTGCGGAGTGTTTGCACCGAGCGGATGTGGCGATCGCAATGGCAGGTACGGCAACGGAACAGTTTATCGGACTGGGCAAACCTGCAATCATCATTCCAGGCAAAGGACCGCAGTTTACACCCCGCTTTGCTGAGGCGCAGACTCGCCTGTTGGGTGCTTCCGTCCTCCTGGTGAAGGAACCCGATCGCGTTGCTGTGGTGATTCAATCTCTGCTGCAAAACCCCGACGCACTGCAAATCATCGCAGCGAATGGTCAACGTCGGATGGGTCTACCAGGAGCCGCCAAACGGATTGCTGCTTGCCTGATGGGGTTGCCATAACTCAAACATGTTATCTCTTCTCACTCATCTTCGTGGCGAGCTGGCAGCTTTAAGTGCAGCTTTCATCTGGGCGATCGCGTCAGTCGTTTACATTGGCATCGGACGGCAGCTTTCGCCAGTGGTGCTGAATTTAATGAAGGGGCTGATTGCGATCGCGCTGCTGTTACTCACCCTTGTCGTGCAAGGCGAACTGTTACCCAGCATTAACGCTACAGCTCTCGGACTGCTGGTTTTCAGTGGGGCACTGGGCATTGGCTTTGGCGATACTGCCTACTTTGAAGCACTCAATTGTCTGGGCGCAAGACGGGCACTGGTGCTGGAATCGGCGGCACCACCGCTGGCTGCTGTGATGGCACTCGTCTGCTTGCAAGAGCGCCTGTCGCTAGAAGCCTGGTGCGGCATTGTGCTAACGATCGCGGGCATTACGTGGGTGGTTGTAGAACGTACTGCTCCTGCAACTCAGCTTCCGGTAACTCAGGCTAACCTCCAACCCTGGCGAGGCATCACTTTTGGGCTGTTAGCAGCACTCGGACAGGCAAGTGGCGCAGTGTTATCCAGGGCAGCGCTGACAGGAAGCAACATCAATCCGTTGTGGAGCACCTTCATTCGTCTGCTGGCAGGATGTCTGGTGCTGCTGCTCTGGGTCTTACTACAGCAACGCTCCTGGCAAGAGTTGAAGCCGTTGCGATCGCGGCGGTTCTTGCTGCTCCTTACAGGCACAGCGTTTGCCAGCACATACCTGGCGATCTGGCTCCAGCAGATTGCGCTGAAATACACGGCAACAGGTATTGCTCAAGCCCTCACAGCCACCAGTCCTCTCTTTGTGCTGCCGCTGGCGATCGCGATGGGCGAAAAAGTTACCTTACGAGCGGTGTTTGGTGTTTTGGTCACGCTTGCCGGAATCTGGCTGCTCTTCAGCCGAGGCTAAATTATGTCATCAGCTAAGTTATGCCACTAGCTAGAGGCGTGACTAAACAAAAGCACGCGGCAATTGGGTCAACCTCTACCCATTCGCGAAACTTTTCGTTATATTGGTTTACATAGCTTAACAAAGCTCGTCAGTGGACACCTCCACTTTTTTCGATCGCGTTCGTCCAGTGATTTGCAATCTACGTCAACTTGAAGTAATTGGAGCGCTAACCATGACTAATGCAACGAAAGTAGCTACCCCTGTTGTAAAGACCGATCGCAACGCCTGGAAATTTGGCTTTACACCTCAATCTGAGCTGTGGAATGGTCGTTTTGCCATGATTGGTTTCGTGGCAGCTCTGGCGATCGAACTTTATTCTGGACAAGGTGTTTTGCACTTTTGGGGACTTTTGTAAGAGCGTTGGAGCCTTGAGACTTCTCGGCTAATTTTGACGAAGTAACACAATTGAATGCTTCAGCCATAGCTACTGTTCGAGCCTACAAAGGTCTTGGGCAGTAGCTATGTTCTTTTGGCTTCGCTATTAGTCTTTGCCTGACCGCTGACCGCTACACCATACAGTAGTCGCCTAATACGCCCCCGACGCATCGACATAGCCCTGGATTGTCTCAGGTTCAAACTGGCGCAAAATTGGCGTTGCTTGACGGGTCAAGGTTTCTGATCCTTTCACCACAACTAGATATTTTCCAGCGTTCAAACGGTTGCGGTAAGGTAGAGCGTCGCCGCCACCTGTGACTAAACCCACACCCCCACCCACAAAAACGCTGCCCATTGCGCCCGAAACTGCGCCTAGCAAACCGCCAATCACATGACCACCTATTTCTCCTGCCCAGGCAAACGTATCAAGACCCGTGATCAGGTTAAAAACATAGCCAGCGGCAAAGCCAAACGGCACTAGCCAGATTGCCATCAGCTTGACCTGTTGCATTGCCTGCTTGTTAGGATCGATCAAGCCGTACTCGTCGGCGCTTTTGTAACCTCTGCCTAGAATGGCAATTTTAGACATAGGGAGACCCTGACGCTCAAGCTCAGAGTAGGCGGCTTCTGCCTGAATGCGATCGTTCAACACAGCAACAAGATAATTCATACAACCTGGAGAAACTAAATTTAAAGCGAACGCCACGATCGACGTAGTTCTAGCAAAGCAAAGCAGTGAGTTGACGCTGCATCTTAAAAAATCAGGCAGTTTCAGTTAATCCAACTGCAAAATGACGTACTCTAGAAAGTCTGTCTGCTCAGCCATGTTTATCTTAAGCCAGCGTGAGGGATCTCTACCGCGTCCGGCAGAACGACATTGGTTGATAGGCTGATGCCATGAATGCTAATCCCCTGTTGTTTTAGAGCGCGTTGCGTTTAAGCTTGACTGTCTCTTATGCCTAAAGTTCTTGTTTCTGATCCGATTGACCAGGTAGGGATCGATATTTTATCTCAGGTGGCTCAGGTTGATGTAAAAACAGACCT
>JBBSHC010000670.1:0-2814 GCA_038253425.1 Leptolyngbyales cyanobacterium
AGTTTGGTTTACCCAGCCGCAAACGATGCGTGGTCTGGTCAGCCAACTTCACTTCAACGATCGCGATCGGTTGATCTAACCCAAATTCTGCCTGTCTTGAAGCCGCTACCGTAAGTGTTTGCTGGCGTTTTCCCGTTGCCATTAAGTTGAGCAAGTAGGCCACTGAGGCATCATTTGCCAGAGCCTTATCGGGTGCTGTCATTGTCCACACGAGCGTGTTAGCTGGCGCTTTTTGGTCTATCTTGGCTGGCGCTGGGGCTTGTGCCACAGGGATTTTAGCAAACGAGAAAGTCTGCGTCGGTGTAGTGAGAGTGAGCGATCGCACCTCATCTTCTTTAAAGGAAAAGAGTTGCTCCGTCTGCGCCTGTGCTACTTCTCGCTGTGGTTTACTCTGCACTTCGTAGAAATAAACGAAGGCACCTAAGACGAGCGCGATCGCCAACAAAATTAACGGCGCTTTTTGAAGTTTCATAACCGAAAGAAAGGATGAAAGAGTTTTGAGATTTGAGTTCTAATTACGTTTGGCTAGGCACTCCCATTAAAGCCTGACTTCTGACTCCTATTTTTAGCCTTTTACCTTTTACCTTTTACCTTTTGCCTTTCACCTTTTACCTTTTGCCTTTCACCTTTTACCTTTTGCCTTTCACCTTTTACCTTTTGCCTTTCACCTTCCTACCGTCTCCGCCACCAAACTGCAAAGGCAGAGCCAAAGCCAAGGAGCGGGAGAATAGCGATCGCAATCCAGGTGGCGAGATTTGCTTGCTGTGAAGAGAGACCAAAGCGGCGATTTTTGGGTTCTTTAGGACGAATGGAAAGCGATTGGTCGTCGGAGTGACTGAGCCAGCGCACGGAGTTAATAAAAACATCGCCGTTGATACCCTGATTGATGGCACCATCTTCGGCAAACCGGGAGTTGCCAATCACCACCAGGCGCGATTCCTTCGGTTTTTGGTCAGCCGCTTTATTAGTTGAGTTTGCGGTGGTTGAATTTGCTGTTGCAGACGGTGAGGGACTAGGCAATGGTGCTGAGGGTGAGGGACTCGACGGCTTTGCTGATGCGCCAGGTGAAGGACTGGGAGAGGGCGTAGGAGACGCAGCAGGAGTCGGTGTGACTGTCGGTGTCGCGGTGCGACTGAGTGCAAAGCCCAGCACCAGCGGTCCCTGTCGATCGCTTGCCGGGTCAAACTTCAACGGTTGTTCTTTGACGTTGCTTTCTGCCCAGCTTCGATCGCTGGTAAACAGCAGGGGTGTAGACTTCACATCGGGCTGTGTTTTGACATCGATCGGCTGTGCCAATGGATAGATCGAAAGCGTGTTGCCAAAATCCTTTGTAATCGGGTGGTTGCCATACTGGCTGACCGACGAAAACGCCGGACCCAATTGGGCTAATCTGCCAGAGACATCAATTGCCACTCGCTTATCCACTGTGACGCCCCACGCGTTGAGCAACGTGCTTAAACCGGGATTGGTGTTGGGGTCAACCATAACAAACAGGTTGCCGCCACCGTTCATGTAACCATCCAATGCCTTGATTTCTGGCTCCAGGAGCGGCTTTTGCGGTCCTGCTAAGACCAGCACATTGGCATCAGCAGGAATGGTCGCCGTTTCCAGCAGGTTGAGGGACTTCACCGTTACGTTTTTGTCTTGCAAGCCTTTGACAGCAGAGGAGATTGCGCCCTGTGACTGATCGATCGGGTGCTCGCCATGCCCTTGAATAACATAAGCGTAGGATTGCCGATTGCTGATTAGTTGTTCTAGCGCACTTGTGAGCTTAACTTCCGACAGGTAGCCACCTTCACCCACCAGGCTATCTGAGGTATTGGGCGCGATCGTTTGCACATACTGTTTGCGTCCCTCCGGCTGAAGCTCGGCAATGACATCACCGCCGCTTTTGACTTCTAACCGCTGCACCAGTGATGGCTGCGTGTTGGGATCGACAAACTCATAGCTGAGGCGATCGCTCTGCCGACGGTAGCTTGCAAGCAATTCGCGATCGCGGGCGCTAGGCTGTGGCACAAACACCCACACTTTCACAGGTTGCTTCAGATTCCGCACCAACTGTTGCGTTTCGGGTGCCAGCGAAAAAAGTTGATTCTCTGTTAAATCCAGTCGTTCCACATGGCTTGCCGCCAGGAAATTGATCAGTCCCAAAATCGCCAGCACTGACAGCGTTGTAATCAGCGCATTAGCACCCACCTGCGTCGATCGCTGGCTCCAAAAGCCCGGTTTTGCTGCATCGTCTGGATACGTGGACTGCAACACGAGCGATAGACCAACCACAACAACGCCTGCAATCATCAGCCCCAACGGTATGGCGCTAAAGGAACCAGCGACAATGCCCGCGATCGCTCCTGCAACTACCAGCATCGGACCCAGCCAGAAGAGATATTTCAGGTATTTTAGATTGGGAGAAAGCGTTTTCATATGAAGGGAAGAAAAATGGAGTTATGGAGAAGCCGGGGTTCTGTGCGTAACCTTGATACGCACGGTCTCTTTCTACAAAGAACCCCGGTTTCTGCGGTTTACGATCGCTGGAACCTGAACGCATCGATCGACTGCGCGGTTAAAAATAAGCCCAGCACAATGTAGCTGGCAAACAGTACCAGGCTACTGCTGTCCAAAATGCCCTGGGTCAAATTGTTGTAGTGCTTCAGCAGCGAGAGGTGGCTGAGTGCTCCGCCCACCGGACCGCCTAGCCGTTGACCCAGCAGATCGATCACCCACAAAAATAGGATGAGACCAAAGGTGCCGATCGCCGCCAGAATGGTGCTGTCTGTCAAAGAAGAGATGAACATCCCCAGCGAGAGAATAGCA
>JBBSHC010000671.1:0-2808 GCA_038253425.1 Leptolyngbyales cyanobacterium
GAGTAGGATGCAACAACCACCCCAAAACCCTTACAGGGATTGAAACTGCCAAAGACAGTTCCATCGGTTTGACCTTAATCGCAACAACCACCCCAACCCTTACAGGGATTGAAACTTTGAGGTCATCGGGTGCAGCGTCGATCGCTTCACCGCAACAACCACCCCAAAACCCTTACAGGGATTGAAACACTGGAGTTACGCGATCGGATTCAATCCCTTACAGCAAATGTCACGCGCGATCGCCGTTGCTGAAGTCAGACCCAATTTGTTCTCAGTCACATCCAGGTAAGCTTCATCCAGCGAGAGCGGTTCCACCAGATCGGTATAGCGGTGGAAAACGTCTCGAATCTGCTGTGAAACAGAGCGGTAGACTTCAAACCGAGGTTTGGCAAGGCGAAATAGTTTGAAGGATGAATGGAAATTTGAGCCTGAGCTGGTCTCTGAGAAATTGACGATGTCTTGCGGTTAGCCAAGCGATCGCACGTATGGACTGATCCTAAGAAGCAACGACGCTTGGAGAAGTTGTTAGCAGAACTGAAAACTCTAGTAGCTGATGAGGGGTAATCCTGCTTATGCAGCGGCGGTGGCTCGAATAGTCTCTAACACAGATACCAGAGCATTCAACTGGTTGGGGGAAAACACTCCTTCAGGACCCTGGGAGTTGATGTCTGTGAAGGGAGACTCATAGAGCAAACTGGGGGCCATAATGCCGTGGTGAGTCAGGTGGTTGATGATCAGGTTGATGAACTCAATTTGGTTTGCAGAGGCTGAAGAGTTGGACAAGAACTCACCAAAGGCTTGTTTAGCCGCTTCGCGGTTTAGCCCTACCAGAGAACGGATGAAGAGGCCCAAGCCCGGGCTGGTTTGCTTGGCTTGCTCCAGATGATCGGGTGTGCCAACGCCTGCCTCCAGCAAGATTCGCTCTAACTCGCTGAGATCGCTAGCTGTTAAAGGCTGGTTGAACCGGAGCTTGTGAATCGTGAGATGGTTTTCGTGGACGAACAGGAATTGACGCGCTTTGGCACAGAAGCGATCGAACTCGTCGGCACCGCCAAAGCCAGGAATGTCGATAGACGTTTCAAGCCCCAGTTCATCTGTAAAGTCGGTATAGATCGGCTGCCGCTGGACTTTCTCGATCAAGCGCACTAACCCACGTAGACGTTTGCGAGTACGCTCTAGCATGGGAAGCGTGACATCTTGCCACCAATCATCCGTCTGAAGCTCCTGGATCAGTGCCATCTGTTCTCGCACCATCGGGATGCTGTCTTTCTCTTCCAACGCAACAGCGATCGCCTTAACCTGCTGGCTCAAACGGACAAAGTCAGGTTCGGCACGCAATCGTGCTAACTGCAAGCGCAGCATGAGTAGGTCAAAGCGTTTGGCTTCTTCGTCTTCGGTCGGCAGCTCGGTGGGCAAACCTGCGACACGCGTTGCCAGTTCGCTCACCTGCTCTGGCTGTAGGGTGTTCCAGGCACTTGAGTCTGCGTAGGTTTCAACGAGTTGCCGCTGTGGGCGCACGATGAAATTATGCAGGTTCATGGCAGCCACTTCGGTTTGCAGGCGCGTGGCGATCGCTTGCCGGACTTCGACGTCTGTTGCTGGTTCAAGGGTCTCTGCACCATAAGTACCTCCCTGTTCTGCGACGACCCCAGCCTGGACTCGTTTGTCCAATTCACTCAGTAGCTCTAAACGTGCGGTGAACAGGCGCTTGCTGAGAGATTTGCCGGGGGCACCATCTGTCGTCTCCAGGTTTTGACGGAAGAACTCCAGGTTTTGGCAGTAGTCAAAGAGGTAGAAAAATGACTTGGATTGGTCCGGTCCAAACAGTTCTGGACTTAAGCGGGTGCCACGACCAACCATTTGCCAGAATTTGGTTTTGGAGCGCACCAGTTTGAAAAAGACCAGGTTCACGACTTCCGGTACATCAATGCCGGTATCGAGCATATCGACGGAGATGGCGATGTGAGGTGCTTTATTAGGGTTGGAGAAGGTGTCGATCAGGGTTTGAGCGTAGTCAACTTTGTGGGTGATGATGCGGGCAAAGTCGCCTTTGTAGTGCGGGTAGTTTGCGTTGAAACGCTCGTAGATGTATTTGGCGTGGTCGTTGTTTTTGGCGAAGACGATGGTCTTACCCAGTCGATCGCCGCCCGCCACTTTGAGACCCCGCGTCATCAGGTGAGCCAGCACCTTATCCACGGTGTCTTCGTTAAACAACCATTGATTCACAGCCGCAGCCTCTACCCGATCGGGGACATTGCCGTCTTCGTCCCAATCCAGTTCATCCCACTGCTCTTGTTCTTCCTCCGACAGGTCATCGTATTGGATGCCTTCACGCTGGAACTTGAGCGGTACTGAGACCGCTTGCGGTGGCACCAGAAAGCCATCGGTGACCGCTTCCTCTAAGGTATACACATCGGTAGGAACGCCCGTTTCGAGGTTGAACAGGCTGTAGGTGTTGCGATCGATTTCGTCTTTGGGCGTAGCGGTCAGTCCCACCAGAAGCGAGTCGAAGTACTCGAAAATGGCGCGATATTTTTGATAGACCGATCGGTGTGCTTCGTCGATCACAATCAGGTCGAAGTGCCCGACCCCGAATTTACGTTGCCCTTCACCGACTTCGTTAATGAGTCCCATCATGGTGGGATAGGTGGAGACGTAGACTCGTCCTTCGGTGTTCTTTTCGGTAACGAGGTTAACGGGGCTGGAGGCGGGCAGTTGTTTTTTAAAAACACTGGCGGCTTGCTTCACCAGTGCAACGCGATCGGCGAGAAACAAGACGCGCTTGACCCAGTTGCAGCGCATGAGCAA
>JBBSHC010000672.1:0-2808 GCA_038253425.1 Leptolyngbyales cyanobacterium
AAAAAGCAATTTCCGTCACGCTTTAAACAATTGTGCTGGGAGAACAGACGACCTAAAGGTAATGGTTATGGCGGCGGCGCATCAATGATCTCTGGCAAGGTTGGGGGCAAATCTGGAGTGGGCACAGGTGGACGAGACACAGGACGACGAAAGCGATCGCCGAACTTAGATTTACCACTAGCCTTGCGCGGCTGAACCACTGAATTGGCATCTGGCGTAGCCATCTTAAGCTCTGGCTCAGCGGGTGCTGGTGGCGAAGTCGCCTCAGTTGATTCTGTTTCGCTGGGCACAGGTATGGAGACGGATTCGGGTTCGATCGCAGGCGCAGACTCAAGAGTATCCGGCACGTCTGTTGGCAGTGGACGTGGGACGGGTGTAATGGATTGTTTCGCTTTGCTCAGCCGCTTTTGATACTGTTGCAGTCGTTCTCGCCAGCTTGGCGATTTTAGTTTGGATGGTGCCTTTCCAGCGTCTTGAGCAGGCTCTTGCGCGTCTGGTGTTGCGGCATTGGTTGACGGTTTGGAGGTTATCGGCGCTTCTGATTCTGAGGAGGGGGACGTAATGTTTGATTTGGGTGATGTTGATTCGGGTGATGGTGCCTCAAAGGGGTTGGGCGACGGTTGCAGGCTGGGTGAAAGAGCTTCTGGTGTTCGTTCCGAGGCAGGCTCAGTTGACGGTGTGGGAGTCGGCAAAGGCACGATCGGGCTGGGCTGAGTAGCTGGCTCAACTTCAGGTATCGGTGGAGACTCAAGTGAGCTAGGCGCTGGTTCTGGAGTAAGTTCAACGGTCGGTGTCGGTTCTGGCTGTGCTATTGGCGGGACGTAATTGGGATCCACAATGCCTCGTACATCGTCTGCTGACAGTTCTCCCCGTACTAGTTGAGATAGGGTGTCCTGACCATTTGGCTGGTAGTCAACTAACCGCACTGTGTTGTTAAAAACGTTTTTAACTGGGTTGCCTTTGTCATCAATATATTCAAGCTGTACCCAGTTTTTACCGGGCTTAAAGCCTTTGAGATAGATCGGTTGCCAGCGATCGAGGATAAAGCTGTCTCCGTTCACTGTGCAACGAATGCGCCAATCAGCGATGTCGTCCTTAGCGTCTGCCTGTGCCACCAGATGCAGCGGTGCATTCGTCAGGTAAAAATCTAACAAGATTGGCTCAGCGCCATAGGTGCCTTGCGGTCGGCTGTAAGTGAGCAGCGGCAGGTCGGGATCAGGGCTGTTGTCCTGCGTTTTAGTTAAAACGTGAAAGGTTGTCTGCACAAACGCACCATCATTCTTGAAACTTTCGTGCCAGGGGCGGGAGGCAAACGCACGAATGGTATGAGTTCCCGGTTCTAAATCGTGCAAGACTAACGGCTGGCTGAGATCATAAACCGCCTGATAAGGACGGTTGTCTACCAAGACGTGCAGGTGAGGACCGAGTCCCAACGCCTCATCTTTAAAGATGGGTAAATCCTTCACCTGAAAACGAACGGATACCGTCGTCTCTGGCAAAACCTCGTTTTTTCTGGGACTCAGGATCGTGACTTGGGGCTGATTGCTTTCTAGGGCTTGCTGTAAGGTCTGAAGGGCAATCGGCGGCGAGGCTTCAGCAATTTTCCCCGCAAGCTTGACGGCTTGAGTGGCGTCTGCTGTTCGCGATCTTCTTAGAGGTTCAGTTGTATTACTAGCACAGCCCCAACTCGCCATTAAAACCATGACGATACTTAGTGTCAGTAGGGGTTTAGTGATTGTCCGCCAGCGATTCATTCCCACCACAAAAAACACTCCTAAAAGCTGCCCATACGGAACTATAACGGAAAAGCATCAGCCCCTCCCGCAAAGTTTCGTGGCAAAGAATGAGGGCATTCTGCTGGCGATCGCGTTGTCAGCGTCTAAATACTGCGAATCACCCATCAGGCAACATCAAGTTTAGTTAACTATTGTTGCGGCTTTTGTACTGCGATTTTAGTGCGATCGTGCCAGTGACACGGGTGTGATCGTGCCAATCAAGCAAATTCATCCATGGCTACAGAAGCAAAAACACGCAATTTTGTAGGAATTCGTTGACTTTTGGAGCGCAAGGGCAGTGCGATCGCGCCATTATCACTGGCATATAGGGCTTTGTTGGTCGCGATCTTGTCTATCTGTTGCGAAGCATTGAGTTTTGTGACTGTAACCGCCATTGCTCTTGACTTTTTGCTGCCTGCGCGGATTCAGAAGCTAGTCTATGTCCGTACTTCAAGAGTTTGAATTATTGTTAATCCCTTCTGAATTCGGCGTAATGCTGATCCTATAATGACACGATGAGAACTCCCACCAGGCTGTTTGCGTTGTCCGACAAGCCTTTCTGGTTTTAAGGACAGCATCTGCTTCGGTTCTCTGAATCTAACGTTCAGGTCAACCCTCAATGTCATTCAAAACGTTTGGGAATCATCAATACTGTTTTCCGACCCGCAATGGTGGCTGCTCCCATGAGCAGAAGGCTGTCCCCAAGAATCAGAGCAACGTCTGGCGGGGGGGATTCCTCGTTCCTTGTCTAGAGAGAGGAGAGTCTCAATGACAACTACTCCACGGGAGCGTGACGCGAAAGTGAAGGTCACTGTCGATAAAGATCCGGTTCCTACTTCGTTTGAGAAGTGGTCTCAGCCTGGTCATTTCGACCGTACCTTGGCTCGGGGTCCCAAAACCACGGCATGGATTTGGAACCTCCACGCGAACGCCCATGATTTTGATAGCCATACTAGTGACTTAGAAGACGTATCTCGTAAAATTTTCAGTGCTCACTTCGGTCATCTTGCCGTTGTGTTCATCTGAACATACG
>JBBSHC010000673.1:0-2807 GCA_038253425.1 Leptolyngbyales cyanobacterium
CGGTAGCCGATCCGATCGCTTCGCCAGCTTCAATCACAACTGAGACAGCAACACCCTCGATCGCGCCCCTCGTTTCAGAGTCAGTTACGGCTGTACCAGAAGCTCTCATTGCACAAGCTTTAACGCCATCAGATTCCACTGCACCAGATTCCACTGCGTCAGCGATCGCTCCCTTTCCGCTAGAGGACGCGACCCCGACAGAGCCAATCCACGCTGATTCTGTGGTTCAACGCTCTTCCGCAGAGCATACCGCCGCCCCCGCGATCGCTCCAGTTGCCACGCCGACAACCTTTTTGCCTGAAGCTTTTGACTCGGTAGCGACTGACTCTAGTCAGCCAGCCTTTAGCGGCGATCGTACTTCCTCAGATACCAGCTTCAACGCAACGCCTGCGGAAACAGTACGATTGCCCCTTGATGGGTTTTCAACACGAGAAATGTCAGCACCGATGGCAGAGGCGACGCATGAACTCAGCGAAACAGCAGAACCAGGGGTTACTCGTTCGGTCGATCCGGTCGGTCACACAGACAATAGCTTTGAGACTATTCAGAGGCAGTTAGCGGCTGATGCCACGCGGTCTGATGGTGCTGAAGTCGTTCAACGCAAACCGGACGCTGTCACAGAGAGACAGCCAGCGGAGTTGCGTACCTCTGAGTTCCTTGAGCCAGCACAGGACGAACCTCAAGCTGCTAAAGCGGGTGAGCAGCCATTGGATGCAACGACTATAGCGCCAACCGTAGAGCCAACAGCGGCAAGACAAAGCGATCGAACGGTTGAACCTGTTGCAGAACCGTCAAGTTCGACACACCCCGAAATCCAGACCGACCGATCGCCCTCTGAAGCAGTGACTCCATTGCCTGAACGAACACGAGCCGAGGAACCGTCGATCGCTAACAATTCGCTGGACTTGCCCAGTAGCGATCTGGCACCCCTGACGACTTCATGGGAATCAGACAGTCCGATTCAAGCAAAGACTCTCGAACCTTCAGCCCAAGTTGATGGACTGGAAGCCCTAACGCAGCCAATCATTCAGCCCAAAGCTGGAACGGAGCCGATTATTCAGCCCAAAGCTAAAACCACAGTTTCTCCAGCGATCGCGCCCTTGCCTAATCTGTCCGAAATAACATCAGCAATAACATCAACTGAGGCTGTGCAAAAGGATAGTTCCGCAACACCGCAGTCTCCAGCAACAGAGCCAGATTTGAGCATTCCAATATCATCTGTTCAAACGGGTGAGATGGTAAGGGAAGCAGTACAACGCCAGCCAGTAGAGTTGAATACCGTTGCGCCAGTAAATCCCATCACAGAGCTACCGGAAGCAGACTCGCGGGAAGCAGACTCACCAGAAGGGGCTTTGCCGGAGGCTAACTTGCCGAAAGCGATCGCACCCCAAAACCCTATATCCGACCAATTCACCGCGTTACCGGCATTGCCAACCACCATTCAACGGCTCTCAGTTTGGGAACCGTTGATTCAAATGCAGCCACTGGTTGCAAGCGTTGCGCCTCCAGCGATACAGCCAGTCCAAACATCCCGCTATCCAGACACTGCAAGCAGCCAATCGCCCACGCTCGATCGCGCCGCAGACCAACTGAATACGCCCGAATTAGACACTTTTAAGCCAGTTTTACCAAATAAGATGGCAGCGTTAACCGATGTGGTTTCGTTAAAAGCAGAAGCAGCCCCTGCCGAATGGTCGAGCATTGCTGAACTCTTCCAAGCAACGGAAGCATCATACGACCACTCACCCCCGTCCAATGCCACCCAGTCTAATGCCACCCAGTCTAATGCCACCCAGTACAGCGCACCACAGCCGGACGTGACCTTAGCCAACGGCTATACTGATCTAAACCTGCGCTCAGACAACACAGCGCTACCCGATACAGTTCAACGAAACCTGGATGATTTACCAGCGATCGCGGCTCCACCAATTCCCACTCCGAGCGCTGAACCAGCCAGTAACCAGCAGCCGTCATCCCAGCAAAATCCTACTCAAGCATCTCCCGAACAATTTGAACGTCTTGCCCAGGAAGTTTATGGGTTAGTGCGGCAACGGTTAGCCCTGGAGCGAGAGCGAGCAGGAAACCCTTATATCAGACGATCGATGTAGTCGTTCACGCGGTGATGAATCATGCCTTTAGAAAAAGCAAGACTGGTGCCTGTCGAACGAAGCGAGGGAAAAACGATTGAATTTATGTTCAATCCAACGGAGATTAAGTTTAACCGCACCGTTGATATTGAGCAGTCGCAAGGTGCCCGCACAGCATCGGGACAAAATAAAACCAGCTTCAAACATCCCAATCCGTACCAACTCACGTTGAGCAACATTATTCTGGATACCTATGAGAATGAGAAAGAGCAGCGCAATGTCTTAAAACCGCTCAAGCTATTCACCGATGCGGTTGAGTACGCCAAAGCTGGCAAGGGCAAAGCAAAACGACCACCCATTTACTTCTTTGCCTGGGGCGAAAACAAATATCTCCGGTGCTTTATCAAAAGCTGCACCTTTCGACTCACGATGTTTTTGTCGGACGGCACCCCTGTACGAGCCATCTTAGACCTGACGCTAGAACAAGCGGATAACCCGAAGCAAACGCCGTCTCAGGGCACACCCAACGTTAGCCAGTCACAGCGACAAAGCCAGGGTCGATCGCTGTCGTCCGATCCAGACGAACCCATTTTTAGATAGCCAGTCAGGTAGCCCGCGGGAGAACGTTATGTCGGAAACGGTGACACCACCATCCACTTATGTTGCAGAGCCAGAACTGGAAATTGAGGGTCAGCCCGCTCCAGTGACGCTCATGGAAGA
>JBBSHC010000674.1:0-2801 GCA_038253425.1 Leptolyngbyales cyanobacterium
AGTTTAGCCGCGTTTAAAGCGGTGCCTCCAGTTTCTTGTCCACTTTTGGCTGCTCCTTCTTTGAGTTGAGCGCAGGCACGTACCAGGGTTTCAATGCCCTTGCGGGGATCGAAGCGTCCGACATAGAGCACGATCGCATCCTCGACATCAAAGCCCAATGCCGCTCTAGCTTCTGCTTTGGGCATCGTGTGAAAATTGCTGATATCCGTACCGCAGGGAATGATTTCAATCCGCCCTTGCTCTGAAACCAGTGTCCTTAGCGAATCTTGCTCTTGAGGACTGGTGGCAACAATACAGTCTGCCTGCTCTAAAATTTGACGCTCGATCGCTAAACGAGTATCCGCAATTAACGGTCGGTTCGGCACAGTCTGATACTTGATCGCGCCCAGTGAATGGTAGGTATGAATGAGTTGAATATTGCTCTGCTGCTTCAACTGCAACCCAACCCACGCAGACATCCAGTAATTGGTGTGTACCAGCGGGTAATTGGTGCCTTCCTTACTTTGAAACGCCTGGAATGCTGCCACAAACTCTGGCATGTATGTAAACAGTTCATCACGAGGCACAAATTGCTCCGGTCCCGCTACCAACCGAATGGTGCGGCAATGGGGTGAGTGTTGCACGATCGCGGGATCATCGGGTCGAGCTTTGCGAGTGAACATATCCACCTGCCAGCCCAGTTTTGCTAGTGCTTCACCCACCTGCCGCACATAGACATTTTGTCCACCTGCTGCTTCTTTGCCAATTTCTGCTGCTGGGTCGCCATGTTCCGAAATCAAGGCAATCGCCTGTCGGGTTGGCATTGTTTTCCGGGAAGAAACGTAGGCTTGCTTTGTTGCTTTCGAGACCGGGGCACCGAGTTTTGCGTTGTTGAAACTTACCATGCCTTCACCTCATACCTCATAAAAAAGGTGGATGCAGTAAACATCCACCCAAGTCATTAATTGCGTTTACTGGCAGCACTAACCAAACGGCGCGCTTGCCCATTGGTAACAAAGCGTTCATCAATGAGCTTCTGATAAACCGCTTCGTAACCATCTACCATCCGCTGAGCGCTAAAGTGACTGATAACATGCTCACGGCAAAGGCGGCGATCGATGGTGGCAACCTGATCCAAGGCGGCTATACACTCATCAACGCTGTGGCACAAGAAGCCCGTTTTGCCATGCGCGATCACTTCTGCTGCCGAACCAAGCTCCATGCCAATGACGGGTGTACCTGACGCCATCGATTCCGCCATGACTAAACCAAAAGGTTCACGCCATGTAATTGGGAATAGCGTTGCCACCGCATTACCAAGCAGCACATTCTTTTGCTGGTGATCTGCTTCTCCTAGATACTCAATCTGCTGACCATCAATGTGGGGTTTCAACACCGTTTCGTAATACTCCACATCAACCGGATCAATCTTGCCTGCAATCTTGAGCTGCCAACCTGTGCGTTGGGCAATCTCGATCGCTAGATGGGTTCCTTTTTCAGGTGACAGCCGCCCCAGAAAAACCAGGTAAGGGGGATCGCTCGGCTGCGGATAAAAACTGTAGCTATCAGTGTCAATACCGTTGTAAACCGTTGCAACACAGTTAAGCCCCAAGCGCGGTTCACGTTGAGAGTTTGAGATGCTCACAAACGGCTGTCGCTTTGCGTGAGTAAACATCTTCTCGTTATCGGGCGTAAAAATACCGTGCATTGTGTGCACGGTAGGGGTTTTTACAAGCTTGGAATAAGGTAGGGCTGAACAACCCATATGTGAATGAATGATGTCAAACTCATCGGCGCGATCGTACACCGTACTTAATTGCAACATCTCATAAATGCCGTATTCTTTGATGTTGTTGTCAAGGCGCAGCGCCCGTGGATGAACTGATTCAAGCGTAGCAGTTGTGTGGGAGTCACCAGAAGCAAAAAGGGTGACATCATGACCGCGCCGCACCAGCTCTTCAGTTAATAAAGAAACAATTAGTTCGGTGCCACCATATGTTGAAGGCGGTACACGCTCCCATAAGGGAGCAATTTGAGCAATCCGCATATTAAGACCTCCTGAAATGTGAAGCTCAGATGAGCACTGATTTAATGGTTTATCGATCGTGCGCTCCCATAGCTGGCTTTCCCAAAGGACAAAAAGTAAATAGTTAATAAATCTTAGTTAAGAACTTAAGAGAAACTTTACATTCTGTCAAGTGCTTAGCTGCCATGGACAAGGTGATGATTGCCGAACCTGTTTACGCCATTTGCCGTGTTTTGTTGTTTGGGCTTGTTTCTTACATACTCTTATTCGGGGCATGATCAGCCCATGACGCACCCTACAACCGCATCCTATGCGCTACACGATCGCCTGTCGTCCCCCTCAGTGATGATATTTATACCTATAGCCTCTCTAAAGGTAGAGAGCATAAAAAATAGCCAGTGTTAAGCTTTGTAAAGATACGGTTTACTCTCTAAGCGATCGCACCGCAGATCTCCTTTTTAAGACACTCTAAAGATGTAGCGCGGCAAAACAAGCCTTCTACCTCTAGTCCTTTAAAGGGCGGATTTGTTTTCGTCAGGCTGCTCTAAACGGCACTTAAACCAGCGCATAGGCTAAAGATGTAACTTATACAACCGCATCTTTCTTTGAACCATGAGCCATAGCCACCAATACAGAGCGATGGAATGCTTGCACAGTAGCAACTTTGGCTTCTTTAAAATTCTTGGTAGCAGATGTTTAGCAACAGAAAAGTGCTTCAGCTTCAGCTTTATTAAGTATCAATTTACACTACGTATTCAGACTGAAACAATGGAAATTGCTAGCGCTGACCTGAGCG
>JBBSHC010000675.1:0-2787 GCA_038253425.1 Leptolyngbyales cyanobacterium
AATGGTGCGGAAGCGGTTTGCTGATGGTGAACTGTATATTCAAATTCAGGAGTCGATTCGGGGCTGCGATGTGTACTTGCTACAGCCGACCTGTCGCCCGGTGAATGACAACTTGATGGAACTGCTGATTATGATCGATGCCTGTCGGCGGGCATCCGCAAGGCAGATTACAGCAGTCATACCCTACTACGGCTACGCCAGAGCAGACCGAAAGACCGCAGGGCGAGAATCAATTAGCGCCAAACTGGTAGCAAACCTGATTACCCAGGCTGGGGCAAGTCGGGTACTGGCGATGGATCTGCACTCAGCTCAAATTCAGGGTTATTTCGATATTCCGCTGGATCATGTGTATGGGTCACCCACTCTGATTGACTACCTCTCCAGTAAACAATTATCAGATTTAGTTGTCGTCTCGCCGGATGTTGGTGGTGTAGCACGGGCACGCGCCTTTGCCAAAAAGCTGGATGATGCGCCGCTTGCCATTATTGATAAACGGCGTCAGGCGCATAATGTGGCAGAAGTGATGAACCTAATTGGTGATGTGGCTGGTAAAACCGCCGTCTTAGTAGACGACATGATTGACACAGCAGGCACCATTATCGAAGGCGCACGGTTGCTGAAACAGGAAGGCGCGCGGCAGGTCTATGCCTGTGCGACTCACGCTGTCTTTTCACCACCCGCGATCGAACGTCTGTCTAGTGGTCTTTTTGAAGAAGTCATTGTCACCAATACCATTCCGATCGCGGAGGGTGATCGGTTCCCCCAACTCACCGTGCTTTCGGTCGCTAACCTGCTGGGTGAGACGATTTGGCGCATTCACGAAGACAGTTCTGTGAGCAGCATGTTCCGTTAGGCGATCGTCCGCGAAGAAGACGCATAAGCGTCGTTGGGGGTGAGCGCTGCCACCCCCTTTTTTGTTAGACAGTGCTAAGAGTTTGGGCTAAGAGTTTGGCATTGCTAAAAGCAGAAAGGCTGCTCCTCATACCAAATCCAAAAATAGGCGCTACAGATCATATCAAGTCGCCCCTCACCCTAAATCCCTCTCCCAGGGGCGAGGGACTTTGCCTTTAGCGCCCTTCTCCCCCGGGAGAAGGGTTGGGGATGAGGGTAAAGGATCTGTAGCGTTTGCAATTTGATTTGGTACCACTTTCACCCGTTCTGCTACAGGCACAAGCAGCGCGAAAGGCTTACCTTTTGCTGCTTACAGGGAGACGGAAGAACTTTAATTAACGTTGCCAAGCCCTAACGTTGCTGAGCGCTATTCCGAATTTCGACGACAACCGATGCTGCTGGAAACTGTTGATTAAAATCTGCTAAAAGCGCTAGTTCCAGCTTCTGAGCTAAGCGTTTTAGCTTTTGTAATTCATCCTCTGTAAGGGCAAATTCTGTTAAATCAACCTGTGCCGTAATGAAAATTGGGTCTGATGTTTCAGATTCTGCCGATAGTACAAAGAAGAATTCCTCGACCAGTGCTAAATTATCCGAACTCGTAGCCGAATTCATCATAATGACTGTCAATGATAGGACTGTGAGAAAGTGTTCTGTAGGAAAAACATGAAGCGATTATGGAATGCTTGAAAAGCTGAAAATGAGCAGTTTGGGCAATTGAACACTTCTGGGGCAACCCTTTATTTTGTTTGGATGCAGCTCACGTAAAATCTCCCAGAAGCTTAAAAAAAAAACTTGACTGTTCATGTGAATTACTCCCTCGGAACGAAAATTTAGACAAGCGGAAGGCGATGACACGATCGCGGTTTTAAGCATTAGCCAGGTTTTAGATGCCCGCTTAATCAACATTCTGATGGTCGTCATCTGCGATCGCTAACAGCAGTTTTTTGAAGATACCTACGCTGACACTCCGACTGACACGGCTATTTTGCCAAGAGAGCGGTGGTTTGTTGATCTATGTAACTTTGAACAACTCAAATTAACTTGGTACAAGTTGATGCGATAGTAACGGATCTTAATTTTTCGTTTCTCTTCCTTTAGAAAGATAAGAAACGATGGGTTTGTTTTCAAGAGGTTGTCTGCACGCTACAATACGCAAGCCGCTTCAGGTTGTCTGGGGGATTAACTCAGGCAGCATGAGATCAATATTTCATGTGGGGAAAGTCCGGTGATTTTGTAGTGACAAAAAATCCGGCACTGTGCCGCAACTGTGAACGAAACAAGCGAGAGCAGCGTCGTTTGCCTTTTCTTGTTTCAAAGTCAGAATGCCCACCTGAAGCAACTTAAACCACTATGCCTGCGACACACAGGCGGGGATTCAAAATGCAAAGTTTAGACGTTTTACGCCGATCGCCGACGGCAGATTATCTTGCTACGGTGATCGCTTCTACCTGGCTGACACCCACGATTAAAGCCATTCGGTTGAGACTAGATCGCGATGAGTTTCGGTTTTTACCGGGGCAGTCGGTGTGGCCCAAGTTTGAGCGAGAAGGACGCAGGTTTAGCAAAATCTACTCGATCGCGTCTTCCCCTACCTGTTGTGCTGACATTGAACTCTGCGTTTCGCGCGTGGGCTGGAGTTCGGCATTTCTTCAGGATTTAGCGATCGGAGAGCCATTGCCCTTACGAGGTCCATACGGGCTGATGACCTTAAGCGAATTACCCCGTCGTCCTCGACTCTATCTTGCCGAAGGGTCAGGTATTGCACCTTTGAAGAGCCAGATTGACTGGTTATATGAGTGTGGCTATCAGCAGCCGATCTGGCTGATACAGGCAAATCCAGAAACGCCCGATCAGTTACCCTATGAGCAGCGTTGGCAGCAACTGCATCAGACTAAA
>JBBSHC010000676.1:0-2785 GCA_038253425.1 Leptolyngbyales cyanobacterium
AACCGCAAACCTTGCTCGACAGTCGGACGCTCACCTGGCATTGGGAACCGTACGCCCAAGTTGGTGATGAACTGTCAATGGTACTACGACGAATGCTGGCAGTTTATCCAAGCGATCGCTACCAATCTGCGACCGAGGTGCTTCAAGATCTCCAATCGTTCGGAGCCGCACCCTTAGAAAGTACGCTGTTGTGCGCCCCGATCGAACCGCCACAACCGATCGAGCAGCCCATCCAGACACCTGTGCAGCTACCCAAGACTCCCCTAAGCAACCGCTTAGCCAAGCCACTCAAGGCTGTGCAGCCTGTTGCAACCTATGCCTCGCTGCCCAACCAGGCAGACGTTCAACGCGCTCATACTGACAACCCACCAACTCAGTGGTGGCAAAATTTCGACCTGACAAGCAGTAAGATTCGCTGTGGTCTTACAGCAGTGGCACTTACGGGCTTGGGCGTTGCGTTACCGATTGGCTGGCATGTGTTGACACAGCCCCCTGATGCTGGTGAAGTTTGGGTGTCGGGTGCCAGGTTGCCTCAGTCAGAAGCCTCTCGCATGATCGATTCGCAAGGGTTAAACGGTTCCACTTTAGCGATTAAACCGCCCTCTAGCGGGAATCCTAACGACGCTACGACCGTAGGTAAACGGAATCAGCCCCCTCAACCGATTCAGTTTGCTCGTGGCAAAATCGGGACGGTCATTCAGGGCGAGCTACAGCGGGGGGGATCGCACACCTATAGTTTGGCAGCGTCCCAAGGGCAGATTATGACCGTGACTTTACAAGGCTCGGATGCAGTGATGAATTTGCTGCGATCGAACCAGGAAGCCATTGATGCGGCATCGTCTTCAACCCGTAGCTGGACAGGGCAACTCTTAGCCGACGATCGCTATCTGATTCAGCTTTCTGGGTCAGGTCCTTATGCGCTAGATGTCACTATCACACCCTCATTACGTTCAACGCAGGAGCAGATTCAACGCGTTGCGTTTGCCAGAGGGAAGACTGGCACGACTGTTACCGGGCAGATTGCACCGAACCAAGTGCAACGCTATTTGTTGAAAGCCAAGCGAAATCAACTGCTGGCGGTAAAAGTGCTGGATGGTACGACGGACTTTAGCGCGATCGCGCCCAACGGTCAACGACTCGGTGGTAGCGATGACAAAACTAAAACCTGGCAAGGACGGTTGCCCCAAGATGGTGATTACGTCATTGAAGTGTCTGCAAAACAGACAGAAGACTACGCGATCGCGCTTGAGGTCTTTTGATGCGCGCTTGAGGTCTTTTGATGCGCGCTTGAGGTCTTTTGATGCGCGCTTGAGATCGGTTGCTCATTGAGAGCAGGGAGAGGCAGACTTAACGTTTGCAGTGCCCCAAACGCTCTAGTTTGAAGCTTCAGCTCATTACTTTACTCCTCGATTTCCAGTTCTTCTGCCACCAATTGCACTAGCTTCTCTGCTGCCCCCGTTTGGCCGCGAACATTACGCAGTCGATCGCGCATCTGCTCCAACATTTCTGGATGATCGAGATACTCCACAACAAGCGCGGCAATCGCTTCAGGTTGCAGTTTGCCAGCTAACTCAGGCACGATCTCTCTTTTTGCCCAGATGTTAGGCCACGCCAGTTGTCCCCGTTGTCGCAGTGCTAGACGAGCCATCAATGTTGCTACACCCCCCCCAATGCCCGGCAGGTTTGACAATAACCCTGGTAAACCATCCCAAACGCGAATCTTAGCAATTTGCTGAAGCGGCATTAACACTAGCATTGGCACTGCTAAAGCGCCTAATTCTGCGGTGTTTGCTCCAACCGTCGTTAGGCAAAGGCAGCAGTGAGAGAGTAAGTCGTGGGCAGGAGCTTCAGTCCATAGCTCTACCTTCAGCCCAGACGCAGTCTTGAGAAACGGCAGATGGAAAGCGGATGGTTCTGGCAACACTAGCTCAGCACCCGACCAGCCTAACTGCGCGATCGCGGCATTATGCGTTGGATCAGCGAATTGTGACAGTACGGACACATCTAGAGTGGGCGCAACAGCAATCACAAAGCGAGCAGTGGGCACAGTGGCACGAATGTGTTCAGCGATCGACAGGCATAACGGTACTCCTAAGGTCAGCTTGACAGGCTTTGAGCCAGGAAGCAGACCGATTAGAGGAGAGGAAGGAGCCGAGGGGAGGGGGAGGAGAGAGTCGTTGGTGTACTCGTCCTTTAAAGTCACTTCTGCCATTAAGTCGCCAACAACCGTAAATTTGTGGGCATATTTTTGCGGTGCGCGAGCGGCAAGGTTCGCGTGCATGACCCCGAAGCGATCGATCCAACGCTGCCAACGGGCTTCCCACTCGGCGTAGACAATGGTGCGGTAGCCAAGACGCTTGCCGATCACGACAGGAAAAAACTGGTCGCCACCGAGAAAGAGGACAAGCCCCTGCGATCGCCACTCCCATGCGTCAGCCGTTTTGCCCCACAGCAGGAACGGAAAGAAGTGCTCTGCTGCCTGTACGCGATCAACCTCTGGATAGTGATGGGCGATCGACGCTTCTTGACCGCTGGCATTTGTACAGGGTGAGAGGACAACGGAAATTCGCATTTGACTGCGATCGTCCCCAAACCGCTGCCGCAGCGATCGCACAACAGGCTTGACCCAGGTAGCTAACTCTCCGGGTCCGTTTGACAAGATCAAAACATCGACTGCCCGCTTCACTCACATTCTCCTCAAATACACTATCGCTTCAGCCAGCGTTTGATGTTGATACCCTGTAAGACCCGACAGACGAACGATCGACCTCTTGGAGCCTCGCTC
>JBBSHC010000677.1:0-2782 GCA_038253425.1 Leptolyngbyales cyanobacterium
AGGCACAAAAGTGAAAAAGTGAGCGATCGCACCAAGAACGTTATTGATACACCATGACAGCGCTAGCTGTCCTTTAATCATGTAGGTCAGCATCCCAAACGCCGATGTAGATGCGATCGCTCTCGTTACGTTGAATGACGCCCTTGAGGTTCCCTGCGGTGAAAGCGTATTCATTGCGTTGCCGTTGTTTCACTTGCTCTAGTTTGTCGAGTGCATCCGCTGCCTGTCCGCCTGTCATATTATTGAGGGCAACTTTCATTTGAAGGGTCTCTACAGACTGAGCGAACGAGGCTTCTGTTTGACGGATATTGCCAGACTTGCGATCGTAAATGTATGCCAGTGTGACTTCATTCGGCACCAATTCATACAGCGCGGTGCGGGTGTTCTTCCACACGCCTTTGTTCGTCTGAGTCGGTTTTCCTAGAGCGGCTTCTACCTCGCCCTCTGACGTGCCAACAGGAAAGCCCGGAATGCGAGGCACCTCCCCAGTTGGACGAGTGGCAGTGGTTGGCTGTACCGCTGGTGCTGGCGATCGCTCCACAACTGGCGTTTCGGGCGGTTTGGGGGAGGGGCTTGGCGTCACCGAGGGCTGTGGCTCAGGGGATACCGCGATCGAGGGTGATGGTGGCGCTACAGAGGGCGATGGGCTGGGCTGCTCGGCTACAGGCTCGGTGGGTGTCTGGGGTCTATGGAAGATGGCAATGAGGGCTGTGCTTAGCATGGTGAGCGCTACAACCCCTAACAAAAGCGGCAACGCACGACGGGTCGAACTGGAAGGAATGCTGGCGGTAGGCGATGGCTCAATCGCGCCTCTTGTCACAGGTGAGCGGGGCTTCTGGGGCGATCGTTGGGGCGCAACCGCGACGGTGGCAGCCGTTTGAGTTGGTTGGACAGAAGGAGTGGAATGGGGTGTTGCCTCTGTCGTCTGGGGCAGCAGAGCCAACCACGCATCCATACTGGCAGGTCGGTGCCGCACATCGATCGCCATGCCGCGAATGACTGCCTGGTTCACCGCCGCACTTAAATCAGGGCGCAGATCACGCGGGTCGGGGGCGGGTTGACGATCGCGCAAAATCGACGCGACAGGTACTCGTGCTGTGAGCAGGGCATAGAGTGTTGCCGCCAATCCGTAAACATCGGTAGCAGGAGTGCGCTTTTCTTGCGAAAGATACTGTTCGATCGGGGCATAGCCAGCCGAAATCAAACTGGTGTGGGTTTGGGTCGAACCGGGCGTAAATTCGCGGGCAATGCCAAAGTCAATCAGCACGACTTCTTGAGTGTTCTGGCGCAGGATGATGTTTTGCGGCTTCACATCCCGATGCAGCAAGCCATTTTGATGCACGACCTTCAGCGCACTGCCGATTTGACGGGCATAGTGAACGGCGATCGCTTCGGGCAACGGCTTGTCTGGAAAGACCAGCGCCTCTAAATTAGGACCGGGAATGTAGTCCATCACCATATAAGCCTGATCCGCTTCAATGAAAAAATCACTGACGCGAACAATGTTGGGATGTACACAGAGCGCTAACCGTCGCGCCTCATCCTGAAATTTACGCTGGTAATCGGCGTAGTCCGGTTCGTGGCGGAGCGCTTCGTTCAGGGTTTTAACGACAACAAGCTGCCCCAGAAAGTGGTGGGTGGCTTTGAACGTAATGCCAAAACCACCGCGCCCTAATTCTTCGTCGAGGGTGTATTTGCCGCCCTGGAGCGACTGACCAATCAAGGAGTTCATAGCAGCAGTCTATCAAATTCCTGCATCAGTCACCGCAGCATATAGATCCCCGACTTTTAGATCCCCAACTTTTAGATAGATCCCCGACTTTTTGGAAAAGTTGGGGATCTAAGCCGCGACGATCGCTTAAGGGTCGGGATGCTGTTTCGCCCATGCCTCCAAAAAGCCAAGCGTGACCTTCGACTCATTGCCTTCTGCTAAACCGCTGCCAAAAAAGGCACCCACATCTGTAAAGTCGCTCCCACCGGCGAGGTCAGACAAGCTGCGGAACGCGATAAACGGAATTTCATTCGCATAGGCAACGTGAGCAAACGCCGTTGTTTCCATATCCACCGAGACAGCCTTGATGGTTTTGAAAAGATAGTTTCGATAATCAGGGTTGGCAAGGAAGGCGGGTCCCGATACGCCTCTCCCACCCACGCGCACAATTGGCTGTACCGAAACACATAAACTGGGATTTTTGGCACCACATTGATTCAGTTGAGGCTTCACACTTTGAGCCACTGCCAACATTTCTGGATCAACATTGTAGTCAAACTTGTACTCGCCATTAGGGGCATTTGAGTCGTTTCTCACAAACGTATCGCGCATGAATAAGCCTGTGCCAACTGAGCCGTTGGGGAGGGGCACTTGATAGTCAGAATTGGGCGTACTGGTAAACTGAGATAACTTCAAACCCAGGCACAGCAATCTCCTGACTTGCCGCAGGGTACAGGAAGGTTACTGTCGCCATTCCAATAAACCTCTAACGGAAACGCCCATTTGCTGGGAATCACCACATCACCAATTTTGTTGTCGGGATTGATGCCGCCCGCAATCCCACTGAGCAGCAAATGATGCACATTAAAGTGATCAATCAGCAATTGAGTGATCATTGTTGCATTTTCAATACTGACTCCACTGAGAACAATAACAACGCGGTTGCCTCTCAGCTTTCCTGTTGTAAAAATGTTGCCGTTAATTTTGTATTCACGCTTATTGGTGGTTTCTGCTAACAAAATATCGGCTTCCTGACCGAAGGCTGAAACGATCCCAAAGCGTGTTTTACAT